>DATGPY010000038.1:0-9262 GCA_035304465.1 Acidimicrobiales bacterium
GAGCTGGGCGGCGGCCTGGTCGCGGTAGCGACCGTCGGTGACGAACACCAGCCGGTCGGGCGTGACGAGCAGGAGGGCCGCCGACCCCGTGAAGCCGGTGAGGTAGCGGATGTTGGTGACGTTGGTGACCAGCAGCGCGTCGCAGCCGGCCTCGGCCAGCCGGGCCCGCAGCCGGGCCGACCGGTCGACGACGTCCATCGGGGGCAGCGACTCTCGGCGGAAGCTCACCCGCCCGAGGATAGGCCCGGACCCTTCGCGCCCCGCCCGAGCAGCCGGGCGACCGCCTCGATCGCCAGCTCGTAGCCGTGGCCGCCGAACCCCGCGATGGTGCCGGTCGCCACCGGCGCGACCACCGAGGTGCGCCGCCACGGCTCCCGCCCGTCGGGGTTGGACAGGTGGACCTCGACGACCGGGCCGTCGAAGGCGGCCAGCGCGTCGTGCAGCGCCCAGGCGTAGTGGGTGAAGGCCCCGGGGTTGACGACGATCGCCGCGCACCGGCCCCGGGCGCGGTGGACGGCCTCGACCATCTCGCCCTCGCGGTTGGTCTGGAGGTGCTCGAGGCCGAGCCCGTGCCGGGCCGCGGCCCGCTCGGCCGTGGCGACGTGGTCGGCGAGCGTGGCCCGGCCGTAGACCTCGGGCTCGCGCTCGCCGAGCAGGTCGAGGTTGGGGCCGTGGAGCAGCAGCACGAGCGGGCGCCCGGCGCCCGGCGGGGAGGCGCTCACGGTGCCCCTGCCAGCGCGGCCAGCGTCTCGGCGGCGACGGCGGGGTCGACCCCGGTGACGACCTCGACCCCGTCGGGGCCGTCGAGGGCGAAGGTCAGCCCGTCGACGGCCTTCTTGTCCCGGGACATGAGCGTCAGCAGCTCGGCGGGGTCGACGCCGGGGGGTGGGGCGGTGGGCAGCCCGTAGCCCTCGACCACCCGGCGGTGGTGGGCGACGCGGGCGCCGTCGATGCGTCCGAGCCGGCGGGCCAGCTCGGCGGCGTAGACGAGCCCGACGGCGACCGCCTCGCCGTGGCGCAGGTCGTAGCGCCCGGCGGTCTCCAGCGCGTGGGCGAGCGTGTGGCCGTAGTTGAGCACCGCCCGGCCCCGCCGGTTGCCGACCTGCTCGCGCTCGTCCGCGGCGACGACCCCGGCCTTGATCCGCACGCAGGCGGCGACCCGCTCGTCCAGGGGCAGGGCCGCGAGGTCCTGCCCGGTGAGGAAGTGGTACTTGGCCATCTCGCCCAGGCCGCTGCGCCGCTCCCGCTCGGGGAGGGTCGCCAGCGCGTCGAGGTCGCAGAGCACCGCGTCGGGCTGCCAGAAGGCGCCGACGAGGTTCTTGCCCTCGGGCAGGTTGACGCCGGTCTTGCCGCCGATCGCCGCGTCGACCATGCCGAGCAGCGTGGTCGGCACGTGCACGACGCCGACGCCCCGGTGGTAGACGGCGGCCGCGAACCCGGCGACGTCGGTGACGAGGCCGCCGCCGACCGCCACGACCCGGTCGGCGCGGGTGAGGCCCCAGCGCGCCCAGGCCCGGCACAGCTCCTCGACGGTGGCCAGCGTCTTGGCCTGCTCGCCCTCACCGATCGTGAACACCTCGTGCTCGCCGCCGGGGTCGACCTCGAACCCGATGGCGGCCTGGGTGACGACGGCGACCCGCCGGACGTCCCCGAGCACGTCGGGCAGCCGGTGCCGCACACCCGGCCCCACGAGGACCGGGTAGCTGCCGCCCCCGGCCTCCACGGTGACGGTGCGCGTGGTCACGACGACGTCACCGCCGTGCCGGTGACCAGGGCGGCGATGTGGCGGGCGAGGGCCCGCTTCGGCTTCTCGTCGCCCTGGTGGAACGGTTCGACGTCCACGGCGATGTCGGCCACCCGCTCGTAGAGGGGCCGGCGCTCGGCGAGCAGCCGCTCGAGCGCGCCCGCGGGGTCGCCGCCGGCCAGCAGCGGGCGGTGGGTCGGGTCGGTGCGGGCGGCGAGGAAGGCCGGCGAGGCCTGCAGCCAGACGACGACGGACCGGCCCCCGGTCAGCCGGGCCCGGTTCTCGGCCCGGGTGACCGCCCCGCCCCCGGCGGCGACGACCAGCGGTTCGGGCCGGTCGAGCAGCTCGGCGAGGACCTCGGCCTCGAGCCGGCGGAACGCCTCCTCGCCCTGCTCCTCGAACAGGCGGGGGATGACGCGGCCGGCCCGCAGCTCGACCTGCTCGTCGACGTCGGCGAACGGGCGGGCCAGCTCCTTGGCCAGCCGCCGGCCCACCGTGCTCTTGCCGGTGCCCATGAGACCGACGAGCACGACGTGGCGGTCGCCGGCACCCTGGTCAGCCATGGCGACGGCGGGCCGCGGCGCGGCGGTCGGCGGTGGTCCGGAGCACGCCCCGACGATACCGGTCGGGCCCCGACGCGCCGGAACGCGCCGGCCCGGCGCGCCGGTCACACCGCGACGAGCGTGACGAGGAGCCCGCCGGCGGCGAGCGCGGGGCCGAACGGGAACGGCTGGTTCCGCCCGCGGACGACCAGCAGCACGATCCCGGCCACCGAGCCCAGGAGCCCGGCGACGAGCCCGGCGGTGAACACGCCCTGGGCGGCAGCGAGGGTCCCGTGGTCGGCACGCCAGGAGCACCACCCGACCGCCGCGCCCACGACGGTCGCCAGCCGCACGTCGCCGAAGCCCATCGCCCGGGGGGACACCAGGTGCATGGTGAGCAGCAGGCCGCCGTAGAGCAGGGCACCGACCAGCGCGCCGGCGAGGCGCCGCAGCGGGCCGTCGACCAGCGAGGCCCCGACGAGCCCGGCCGCCACCAGCGCGCCCGTCACCCGGACGAAGGCCGTCGGGATGCGCATGACCGCGAGGTCGACCACCGACATGGCCACCGAGCCCGCGGCCAGGCACAGCAGCGGGACGAGCACCGGCGACCAGCCCGCCGCAGCGGCGACCGCGGCGAACAGCGTGCCGGTCGCCAGCTCGGTGAGGCCGTAGCCGGTCGCCAGGCCCTCGCCGCACGACCGGCACCGCCACCGCCGGACGGTGGCGGGGAGCACGGGCAGGGCGCCGATGCCCAGCCGCGCCCCGCAACGCCGGCATCGGACCGGTGGGGCGCCGAGCGCGCGGGCGGGCGGGACGGCACCGAGGCACAACGGCAGCACGACCTGCCACCCCCGCCACCACAGCACCGCGTAGTTGAGCAGCGGACCCACGACCGCCATCCCGCCGAGGGCGGCGGCCACGGCCAGCACGACCTGCCCCACGGGTCCGCTCAGCTCCCGGCGCCGTCTCCGGCACGACGCGACGACGCCCGCGGCCGTCGGGGCCGCGGACGTCGGTCGACGATCGGGTGCCCGGTCGCGGCGGTCAGCGCACCGTGGAGAGGAAGCTGATGAGCCGGCCGCGCTGGGCGAGGTCCTCGCCCTGGGGCAGGCGTGCGCCGGTCGAGCCGCCGCTGTTGCCCACGGCGGCCTGGACCGCGGCCCGGGCCTCCGGGCTCATGGCGGCCACGTGGGGCGCGACCTCGTCGCTGCCCGGGCCGTTGGGCGCCGGCCGGGGCGGGCCGAGGCTGCTCACGCCGCTGAACGGCGACGAGATCGGGCCGGTCCCGTTGACCGGGCCGCCCTCGGTGTCCTCGGCCGCCCAGTGCAGGTCGGGCGGCAGCGAGGAGGAGCTCACCGACGGGATCTGGCCGGTGTCCTGCGAGCCGATCGGCGACGGCCCGAGGCGGCCGCCGTCGAAGGGCGACGGGCCCGCACCGGGCCGGTCCCGGCCGGCGACGTCCCGCTCGGGCGAGGTGCCCGGGCGCTCGGCCCGGGGCGTCCGCCCCGAGTCGCGCACGGCGGGCATGGGGCCGGTCTCCCCCACCGCCGGCATCGGACCGGTCTCCTCCAGCGCCGGAGTCCGGCCGCTGTCGCCGGCCCGTCCCGTCTGGCCGCGGCCGGCGGCCTCGTTCACCGGCGCCGGGCCGCGGGTGGGCGGCTCGGCGGGCCGGGAGCCCCGGCCCCGGGTCAGCCGCGAGGCCAGGCCGCCCTTGGACGGGCGCTCGGGCGGCGCCGGGGGCGGAGCCGGCGGGCTGGGGATCGCCTCGGTGTCGTCGAGGCCGGCGCCGTCGGCCGGCGGCGCGGCGTCGCGGTCGACGGCCGCCACCTCGCCGGTGCGGCGCCGCCACCCGGCCCGGGGCACCTCACCCGTCGAGGTGACGGGCGAGCGGCCGACCGGGGCGACGGCGTCGTGCTCACCGGTCGGCGCCGCGGGGCGCGAGGCCGGCTCGTCGTCGGCGGAGGACCGGCGGGCCCGGGACCGTGCCGTGCCCGGCGGGTCGACCTCGGCGACGCCCAGGTCGACCAGGTCGCGGACCGCCCGCGAGACGCCCAGCTCGGTGAGGCCCAGCTCGGCGGCGAGCTCGCCGACGGTGCGGCCGCCGGCCACGGCGACCAGGCTGCGCCACCGCTCGGCGTCGATGGTCACCTCGTCGGTCGACAGGTCGGTGGCCAGCCGGACCTCGTGCTCGAGGGAGGGGACCACGTTCTCGAGCTCGCGCCACTCGCTCAGCAGCGAGTGCGACCGGCGCAGCAGCGCCTCGACGTCCTCGGGCTCACCCCCGTTCGCGGCCTTCTCCTCGGCCTCGAACGCGAACGACCCCTCGGAGAACCGGAGGAGCTCGAAGAGGACCTCGTCGGTCGGGGTGCCGTCGGTGACCCGGTCGGCGTCCGCGTCGACGATCCCGCCGTCGGCGAGCCACACGCTGCCCCGACCCCGATCGCCCTCGATGCGCAGGCGACCGGTCTTGGCCGTGGTCGCCAGCAGGCGAAGTACGTCGGGGAGAGAGAAGGTGTCGAGTGTCCCTTGCAGCGCCAACGCCGTACCTCCGGTGTGCGGTCCCGCCATGGTCCCCAGCGCTGCGGTCAGCCTACGCGGTGACCGACACGCGCGCCCAGCGTCATCACGGCCACGAACCGCAATGAGGGCGGGAACCCGGCTCTGGCCAGGGTTTCAGTCCGGTTACGAGTCTGCTCCAGGGAGCGCGCGGCGAGCCAGTTCTTCGGCCGTCGCGACGCGCATCGCCCCGACCGGGGGCTCCTCCCCCGTCCACCGTCGGAAGGCGTGGGCCGCCTGGTGGACCAGCATCCCGAGGCCGTTCACCGCCACCGCCCCCCGCTCGGACGCGGCGGCCAGCAGCGGGGTCACGGCGGGCTGGTAGATCAGGTCGACGACCACCTGGCCCGGGCGCAGCAGCTCGACGTCGACCGGCAGCGGCTCGTCGGGGCCGGTGACCCCCATGCCGAGCGGCGTGGCGTTCACCACCAGGTCGGCCCGGGCGACGTCGTCCGGCTCGCCGACCCGCCCCGCGGCGCCCGCGAGCGCGGCGGCCCGCTCGGCGGGGCTCGGCGAGCGGTTGACCACGACGACCTCGGCGGCGCCGGCGCCGCCCAGCGCGTGGGCGACGGCGCGCCCCGCGCCCCCGGCACCGACGACGACGCAGCGGCGCCCCGCCACCTCGACGCCCTCGTCGACGCGCAGCGCGTCGAGGAACCCGGCGGCGTCCGTGTTGTCGCCGACCAGCCGGTCCCCGCGCCAGAACACGCAGTTGACCGCCCCGAGGGCCGCCGCCACGGGCGTTCGCTCGTCGACGGCGTCGTGGACGGCGGCCTTGTGGGGCATCGTGACCGACAGCCCGGCCAGGCCCAGCGTGCGGACCGCGGCGACGGCGTCCCCGCCCCGCCCCTCGGGCACCTCGAAGGCGACGTACACCCAGTCGAGGCCGGTGGCGGCGAAGGCCGCGTTGAGGATCGTCGGCGACAGCGAGTGCCGGACCGGCGAGCCGATGACCGCGGCGACCCGGGTCCGGCCCGTGACGGGCCCGCCCACGGCCTCAGCCGCAGCGGCCGGCGGCCTCGCAGCGGTCCCGGGCCGCCAGGAAGTCCGCGTAGTCGTTCGTGAAGTAGTGGGACCCGTCGTCCTTGGTGACGTCGAGCACGTACCACCTCCAGTCGCCCTCGGCGGGTGCCAGCGCCGCCTCGATGCTGGCCCGCCCGGGCGAGGCGATCGGGGTCGGGGGCAGCCCGGCCTGGTGCCGCGTGTCGTAGGGCGTGTTGTCCTCGAGCTCGGCCGTCGTGAGCTGGCAGGGGAACTCGCCCTTCTCGTAGCAGCTGGTGGCGTCGATGCCGAGCGGCTCGCCCGCCCCCAGGCGGTTGTAGATCACCCGGGCGATCTTCGGCATCTCCTCGACGTTGCCGGCCTCGCGCTCGACCATCGAGGCGATGATCAGCACCTCGTACGGTGTCCGGCCCAGGGCCTCGGCCCGCTGCTCCAGCTGGACCTCCTCGGCCACCCGGTGGAACTGGTCGACCAGGCGCCGGACGACGTCGACCTCGGTGTCGCCGTCCTCGACGGCGTAGGTCTCGGGGAAGAGCGTGCCCTCGAGCAGCGGCTGGTCGGCCGGGATGAGGGGCGACCGCACCGACGGGTCCTGCATCGCCGCCTGCACGCCGTCGACGGTGAAGCCGGGGACCCCCTTCTCGGGATCGGCGAGCCGCTCGGCGATCTGCGCCTGCGTCAGCCCCTCGGGGATGGTCACCAGGCGCGAGTCGGGCGGCAGCGGGTCGACGGAGAGGTCGTCGATCGCCTCGCCGAAGGACGAGTTGAGGCGCATGCGGTAGCTGCCGGCCTTGATCGTCGGGACGTCCCGCAGCCGCGTGTACCAGGCCCACACCCGGGCGTCGGTGATGACCCCCGCGTCGGCCAGGATCTCACCGACCTGCGCGGTGCTGGTGCCCTCAGGGATCTCGACCATGACCTCCTCGCCCGGGCCGCCCGGCGGGTCGATCTTGCGCTGGACCCAGGACCAGGCGAACCAGCCCGCGGCCAGGGCCAGCAGGGCGAGCACGGCCAGCACGACGAGCGCGTTCCGGCAGCCCCGGCGGCGAGGCAGCTCGTCCTCGTCGTCGAGCCCGCCGTCCTCGTCCCCGTAGACGTCGTCGGTGTAGGCGTCGTCGTCGTAGGTGTCGTCGGCCCAGGCCCGGGTCTCCTCGGGCTCGTCGTGGGACGTGGGCGGGCCGAAGGCGGTCGGCTCGTCGTAGGGCGTGGCCGCACCGTAGCCCGCGCCGCCGTCGCCCGGGGGCACCGCGGCCGCCTCGCCGGTGGCGTCGAACACGATCTGCACCGGCTGGGTCGGCTGGTCGACCCGCGACCGCCGTGGATCGTCCCCCGCCGGTCCCCCCGGCCGCCCGCCCCCGAACGGCGGCGTCGCACCCGCCGCCCGCGCGCCGCCGCGGGGCACCTCCTGCGGCAGGCCCGGTGCCGGGCGGGGCGCACCCCGGCCGCCGGGCCCCCCACCGGGCACCGGCGGGCCACCGACCCCGGGGACCGGGCCGGTCGGACGGCCCGCCTGCCGGTCGCCCGCGATCGCCACCGCCCCGCCGGGCCGCCCCGCCGACGGCGGGCGCCCCAGGCCCCCCACCCCCGGGGGGACGCCGCGGTCGGCGCCTGCCGGGCCCCGCGTCCCGGCCCCCGGCACCGGACGGCGGAACGGCGGCGTCGTCCCCTCCGCGCCTCCGGGCGGCCCGCCCGGGCGGCGCCCCGGCGCGGCGCCCGCGGCCCCGCCCAGCGCACCGCCGGTGGCGGCCGCCGCAGCCGGACCTCCCGGACGACGGGAGGGTGGGACGGCGGCCTGCGCCCCCACCGGGCGCATCGGGCGGACCTGGCGCACGGGGCGGGACGGCGTACGCCCCCCACCGGGCGGAGCCGGCGGCCGCGCCGGGGCCCCCGGGGCCGGACGGTCCGGTCGCCGCGCCGCACCGGACCCCGCCGCGCCTCCCACGGCCGGTGCCGACGGCCGGCGTGGCGCGGGCCGGGGCGGCGGGTCGGTCCGGCGGGGCGGCGGGGCGTCGTCGCCCAGCAGATCCGCGGTCAGGTCACCGGCGTCGTCGCCCTCGTCGCCGCCGCGCCGGCGGCGACGGCGCTTCGTCGCCTTCAGCTCCCGTGACCAGAAGTCCTCGTAGTCGTCCTGCTTCCCCCGACCACGTCGGCGTCGGGAACCCGAAGACTCGTCATGGTCGGAGAACGGCATGCGCGGCGGTCCGTGGTGTCCAGGTGCGTCCGAGGACGCGATCGACGTGGAGGAGCGACGTGGCGGGCGGTCCCCATCACTCCCGCGGCTCGCGTGGCCGTCCAGCATCCAGCCACGACTGGAGGATCACCGTAGCAGCGACCTGGTCGACGATCCGGCGATGCCGGCCCCTCCGCACGCCCATGGCCCGCAGGCTGCGCTCGGCCTCGACCGTCGACAGGCGTTCGTCCCAGGTCACCACGTCGACCGGCAGCGTGGCGCGCAGCTGCTCGACCTCGTCGAGGACGCCACGCGCCGCCGGCCCGACCGTCCCGTCGAGCGACAGCGGGAGCCCCACGACGACGACCTCGGCCCCGGTCTCGTCGACGAGCGCCGCCAGGCGCGCGTGGTCGCGCCTGCGGTCACCGGTGCGCTCGACCACCTCGTAGGGGGTGGCGAGGACACCGCCGCTGTCGGACAGCGCGACGCCGATGCGGCGCGCGCCGAGGTCGACGCCGAGCGCCCGGGTCACCCGCCGGCGCGGCCCGCGACCGCCCCGCAGCTCACGCCGGTGCGCCGGCGGCCGCGGCGCGGGCCTGCTCGAGGGCCTCGTCCAGCTTGGACGGGTCGCGCCCACCGGCCACGGCCAGCTCGGGGTTGCGGCCGCCACCCCCGCCGCCCACCGTCCGGGCGGCCTCGGCGATCAGCGAGCGGGCCTCGATGCCGCTCTCCTTCGTCGTGGCGGCCACGAGGGCGACCCCGCCGCCCACCGGCTCGCCGCCGATGACGACCGCCCGGACGCCGGGCTGCTGGCGGACGGCGACGGCCAGGTCGCGCACCTCGTCGCGGGAGGTCCCGTCGACTCGGGCGACGACCACGCCGTCGACCGCCTGCGCGGCCAGCTCCCGGGCCCGGCCGGCGGCCACCTGGCGGCGCAGCGCCTTGATCTCGTCGCGGGCGGCCTTGAGCTCGGCCCGGACCTTCTCGGCCGCGGACGGCAGGTCCTCGGGCGTCGAGCCGAGGGCGTCGGCCGCCCGGGCCAGCAGCTCGTCCTGCTGGCGCAGCCGCTCGATCGGCCCGTGGCCGGTGACGGCCTCGATGCGCCGGAGGTTCGACCCGATCGACCCCTCGGAGACGATCTTCAGCGGCCCGATGTCGCCGAGCCGGCGGACGTGGGTGCCGCCGCACAGCTCGACGGAGTGCCGGCCGGCCTCGAGCACCCGGACGATCTCGCCGTACTTCTCGCCG
>DATGPY010000039.1:0-20614 GCA_035304465.1 Acidimicrobiales bacterium
GGGCGGGCGTTGTCCGGCGTACCGATGGCGTCGAGCAGCTCCAGCGCCCGCGACGGCGCCCCGCCGTGCAGCGGGCCGGACAGCGCGGCGATGGCGCCGGCCACCGCACCGGCGAGGTCGGCGCCGGTGGAGGTGACGACCCGGGCCGTGAACGTCGAGGCGTTGAACCCGTGGTCGATGGTGAGCATCTGGTACTGCTCGACAGCCCGGGCCTTGTCGGGGTCGGGCCGCTCGCCGGTGAGCATCCACAGGTAGTTCTCGCCGTAGCCGAGGTCGGGGTCGGGCTCGACCGGCTCCTCGCCCCGCGCCAGCCGGTACAGCGACATGATCAGCGTCGGCACGACGGCGCAGACCTGGCGGGCGTTGGCCTTCAGCTCGTCGTGGCCGACGTCGAGCCAGGGCCGGAAGCCGAGCGCGTGGCCGGTGAGCGACACCGCCGTGCGCAGCTGGTCCATGATCGGCCCGCCGGTCGCCGCGATGTCCGGCAGCAGGCGCCGCACCTGCTCGGGCACGCCCCGCAGCGAGCGCACCTCCTCGGCGAAGGCCCGCCGCTCGTCCGCCGACGGCAGGTGCCCCTCGAACAGCAGGAACCAGACGTCCTCGAGCGTGCGCTTCTCGGCCAGCTCGACCGCCGAGTACTGGCGGTAGTGGTAGAAGCCCTCGAGGCCCCGGACGTCGCCCACCTCGGTCTCGGCGACGATCACCCCCTCCAGGCCGGGCGGTGCCTCGATCTGGCCGGGGTGCACGACCGGCTGGATCTGCGCCAGCCGCACCAGGTCGCGCATCGACACGACCCCGACCAGCTCGTCGCCCTCGACCACCGGCAGGTGCCGGTAGCGGCCGTCGTGGAGGGAGGCGAACGCCTCCTGCACCGACACGTCGGGGGCGACCGTGTCGGGGTCGGCGGTCATCAGCTCGGCGACCTTGAGGTCGGTCGGCGGCGTCCCGCCGGCGACGCCGCGCAGGACGTCGCGCTCGGTGAGGATGCCGACGGGGCGGTTGCCGTCGACGACGACCACGGAACCGACCCCGCTGTCGTTCATGCGGCTGGCCGCGGCGGTGACGGACTCGTCGGGCAGGGCCGTCACCACCGGCGTGCTCATGACCTCGGCGACCGTGCGGACGATGTGTGCGGCGCTCACACCCCGCAGGCTACGGCAGTCGCGGCGTCAGCGGTCACGACCCCTACGATGGGCGCGGTGGATCACGTCCGGTGGCTCAGGCGACCAGCGCTCGACCGCCCGGTGCTGGTGGCGGCCTTCGAGGGCTGGAACGACGCCGGGGACGCCGCCAGCGGCGCCGTGCGCTACCTCATCGACCGCCACGACGCCGAGAAGGTCGCCGAGATCGACCCCGAGGAGTTCTTCGACTTCACCTCGACCCGCCCCCAGGTCGAGATCGGCGACGACGGCGTGCGCCGCATCGTGTGGCCCACCACCGAGGTCTACGCGGCGAGCCTGCCCGGCGAGGCGGGTGACGTGCTGCTGCTCGTGGGGCCCGAGCCGCAGCTTCGCTGGCGCACCTACTGCCGCCAGGTCACCGAGCTGGCCACCCTCATGGGCTGCCGGCTCGTCGTCCTGCTCGGCGCCCTCGTCGCCGAGGTGCCCCACAGCCGCCCCGTGCCCGTCGTCGGCACCGGTACCGACCCCGAGCTGCAGGCCCGGCTCGGGCTGAAGCCCTCCACCTACGAGGGCCCGACCGGCGTGGTCGGCGTGCTCTCCGCAGCCTGCCGCGACGCCGGGCTGCCCGCCGCCTCGTTGTGGGCGGCCGTGCCGACCTACGTGCCGACCGCGCCGTCGCCCAAGGCGGCGCTCGCCCTGCTCGAGCGCACGGCCGAGGTGCTCGGCGCCTGGGTGCCGACCACCGACCTGGAGATCGCGGCCGCCGCCTACGAGCGCCAGGTGTCCGAGCTCGTGCAGGAGGACGACGAGACCTCCGACTACGTGTCGCAGCTCGAGCAGCGCCACGACGCCGACGACGACGAGGGCGCCGCCCGGTCGCTCGTCGAGGAGGTCGAGCGCTTCCTGCGCGAGGGCCCGTCCGACTAGCCCCCGCCGGGGCCACCGTCGCCGCCGTCGCCGCCCGCGGCGCCCGGCGCCGGGGCGTGTCGGGGCCAGGGCCGGGTCTGCTCCCAGACGCGGGCCAGCCGCAGGGGCACCTCGTCGCGGTGCCGGCGGGCGACGATCTGCAGGCCGACCGGCAGGCCGGCGGCGGTCGTGCCCGCCGGCACCGACACCGCCGGGTTCCAGCACAGGTTGGCGAGCATGGTGAACGGCGTGGCCGATGCGCCGATCGGCCGGGCCGGGCGGCCGTCGATCTCGTCCGGCGGCGGGCCCTCGGCCGGGAACGCCGTCACGGCGGTCGTCGGCGTCAGGAGCACGTCGACCTCGGCGAACAGCCGGGCGGCGTCGAGCGTCACCTGCTCGCGCCGCCGGGCCGCCTCGGCCAGGCGGGGGGCCGGGTACGACTCGGTCTGCTCCAGCACCGAGCGGGCGTAGCGGGTGAGGTCGCCGGCCACGCCCGGCCACATCCCCGGCTCCAGCGCCAGCCACAGGTCGAGCGCGCCCGCACCGAGCCAGGCCCGCACCGGGTCGGTGAGGGACACCGGCTCGTCGTCGAGCGCCAGGCCCGCCGCCTCGGCCAGCTCGACCGCCGCCTTCTCGGCCACCGAGCGCACCTCGGGGTCGCAGGCGGCGAAGCCCAGGTCGGGCGACCAGCGGGCTCGCAGGCCGGCCACCGGCAGCGACTCGATGGCCTCCTCGTAGCGGACGCCCGGGGCCGGCAGCGAGAACCGGTCGCGGTCGTCGGGCCCGGCGGTGACGTCGAGGTGGCGGGCGCTGTCGGCCACCGTCGTGGTCAGCAGGCCGAGCACGGCCGTCTCCGAGCCCGGCGGGCCGGGGTGGGGGATCCGCCCGTGGCTGGGCTTGAAGCCGACCAGCCCGCAGAACGACGCCGGGATGCGGGTCGAGCCCCCGCCGTCGCTGGCGGTCGCCGCGGGGACCAGGCCGGCGGCCACCGCCGCCGCGCTGCCGCCGCTCGAGCCGCCCGGCGTCCGCTCCGGGTCCCAGGGGTTGCGGGCGACGCCGGAGACCTTCGTGCGGGTGAAGTTGAGCGTGCCGAACTCCGGCGTGGCGGTCTTGCCGACGGGGACCGCCCCGGCGGCCCGCAACCGGGCGACGTGGATCGAGTCCTCGGCCACCGGGCCCCGCCCGGCGAAGGCGAGCGAGCCGTGGGTGGTGGGCATGCCGGCGCAGTCCTCGAGGTCCTTCACCCCGATGGGCACCCCGGCGAACGGCCCCGGGTCGCGCCCGGCGGTCACCGTCGCGTCGACCCGCTCGGCCGCTCGGCGGGCCAGCTCCTCGTCCACGTGCACGAACGCGCCCAGGCGGTCGTTGCCGGCCCGGATGGCGGCCAGGGCCTCGTCGAGCACCTCGACCGCCCGCCGCTCGCCCCGCCGCACCGCCTCGGCGATCTCGATCGCCGTCTCGCGCATCACGCCTCCTCCGTCGTCGCGTCCGGCGCCACCGCCGGCTCCCCCTCACCGGCCCCCGCCTCGGCGTTCTCACGGGCGTGCGCCCGCAGCTCGGCGATGACGTTCAGCACCACCGCCGTGACCGGCACGGCCAGCACCGCGCCGAACGCCCCGAAGAGCGTGCTGCCCGACACGATCGCGGCCAGCACGACGAGGGCGTGCAGCTCGAGGTTGCGGCCGAAGACGATCGGCGCCAGCAGGTCGTTGTCGAACTGCTGCACGAGGACGGCCACCACCAGGACGACGAGCGCCTCCCCGAACCCGGCGGTCACCAGCGTGACGAGGACGGCGACCGCGCCGGCCAGCACCGCGCCGGCGAACGGCAGGAACGCGGCGAAGAAGGTGATGACCGCGACGGGGATGGCGAGGCTGCCCCCCACGAGCTGCACCGTCAGGCCGATGATGACGCCCTCGATGATCCCGAGGGTGGCCGAGCCCCGCAGGTAGCCGCCCAGCGTCTGCCACGAGCGGGCGGCGAGCCGGATCGCCAGCGGTCGCCGCTCCTCGGGCACGAAGCCGAGCAGCCAGCGGCAGAACCGCTCGCCGTCCTTGAGGATGAAGAAGGTCCCGATGAGGGCGAGGACGATGCCGGTCAGCACCTCGACGGCGAGCACGGTGCCGCTGACCACCGTGCCCGTCTGCGCCCGGGCGTTGTCGGTGGCCCAGTCGCGGGCCGTCTCCCGGAAGTCCTCGATGTCCTGGCGGCTGACGTCGAAGGGGCTGTCCTCGACGAGCCAGTCCTCGAGGTCGTCGACGGCCTCCTCGAGCGTCGGGCCCAGGTCGTCGAACTCGTCGACGATGGCCGGCACGAGCGCCGCCATGATGCCCCCGAGCACGAGGAAGAACCCGAGCAGGGTCGTGACCGCCACGAGGGCGTTGGGCCAGCCCCAGCGGCGCAGGAGGCGGGCCACCGGGTCGAGGGCCCGGGACAGCAGGACCGACACGGCGATGGCCAGCAGCAGGACCCACAGGGCGGTGACGAGCTCGAGCAGCGCCCACCCGACGATGCCGATGGCGATCAGTCGCCAGGCGTAGGCGCCCAGCCGGGCGATCACGGGGTGGACGAGCGGTCGGTCGCCGTCGGGGCGGCGGGGTGTGCGGGTCGGTTCGGGTGCAGCCACCGGTCCTCCGTCGTGCGCTCGCCGGTGCGGGCGGCACCAGGATCGTAGGACCCGCCGTCCCGCCGGGGACGGCGCCCCTCAGGCCTGCGGCACCTGGCCCACGACGAGGTCGGCGTAGCGCTGGGCACCCGCCGCGGTCAGGTGGTAGCCGTCCTCGCGGGTCAGGCCCGGTTCGGTCGTGGCCAGGCCCCGCCAGTCGAGCAGCACGACGTTGGGGTGGCGGTCGGCGGCCGCGGCCAGCTGCCGGTTGACCTCGCCCTCCCACCGCCGGGGCACGGCCACGGTGACCAGCAGCACCTTGCGCTCGGGGCCGATCGTCGCCAGCACCTCGTCGAGCAGGCCGGCGTCGAAGGGACCGTTGTTGCCGAGGTGGAGAACCACGACCTCGCCGAGCCGGCCGGCGGCGGCCAGGTCGCGCACCACCGCCGCGGCGTCCTCCATCTGCCGGCCGACCTCGGCGTCGACGGTGAGCGCGGGCCCGAGCCGCTCGGCCAGCACCGGCGCCGCGCCGACCATGACCGAGTCGCCCACCGCGGTGGTCGGCACGTGGGCCCCCGCCGGGGACGAGGGTGCAGGCACGTCGGTGGTCGGGATCGTGGTCCCCGCCGCCGGGTCCGGCGCTGCGGGGGTGGTGGTCGAGGGCGCCGCCGGCTCGCCGGCGATGGCCACCGAGGTCGGCTCGGACACGGCGGGGCCGGTGGCGGTCAGGACGTCGTGGGCGATCGTGCCCCCGGCGGTGACGGCCAGCAGGCCGCCGGCGGCGAGCGCCGGCCGGGCCAGGGGCCGCTCGACGAGCACCCGGTGGAGGTGCCGGCCGGCGGCTCGGGCCGCGCCCACCAGG
This sequence comes from Acidimicrobiales bacterium, assembly GCA_035304465.1. GTDB lineage: Bacteria > Actinomycetota > Acidimicrobiia > Acidimicrobiales > VFJN01 > ZC4RG19. The sequence continues at coordinate 5,495 of DATGPY010000039.1, forward strand.
CCCGCCCGCCGCACGGGCGCCTCCAGGTACCGGTGCGACGCCGCGGCCAGCGCCAGGGTGGCCGCCAGCTGGCCGGCGACCCGCAGGGGGGTCTCGGGCTGCTCGCCGGGTGCCCGCGAGGTGAGGACGATCACCGGCCAGTGCAGCAGGTAGATGCCGTAGGAGCGCTCGCCGACCCACCGCAGCGGCCGGACCGAGAGCAGGCGCGCCGCCCGGGACGGCGCCGGGTAGACGACGGCGGCGACGATCGCCAGGGTGGCGAGCTGCGCGGCCGTGAGCCCGCCCTCGAAGGCGACGGCCCGGTGCTCGTCGACCGCCACCACGTACCAGAGCAGGACCGCGGCGCCGGCCGCGGCGACGGCGTCCAGAAGGGCGGTGAAGGGCGGGTCGTCGTGGGGGCGGAGGCGGTTGGGGGTCCACACGAACGCCACCGCCGCGCCGAGCAGCAGGCCGGCCGCCCGGGTGTCGGCGCCGAAGTAGGCCCGGGACGGGTCGGCGCCGGGGTCGACGAGGGCGAACCGCAGCACGGTCGACGCGGCGGCCAGGGCCAGCAGGGCGACCACCGCCCGTCGCCGGGACCCGCGCACGAGCACGACGCAGAGCAGCGGGAAGGTCAGGTAGAACTGCTCCTCGATCGACAGCGACCACAGGTGCTCGAGCGCCGAGGGGCCGGCGGCCGCCTCGAAGTACGAGCGCTCGTCCAGCACCAGGCGCCAGTTCAGGTGGTACGCCAGCCCGGCGACGGCGTCGGACCGCAGCGCGGCCAGCCGCTCGGACCGGGCGACGGCCGTGGCCGCGAGCGCGGCACCGGTCACGGCGACGACCGCCGGCAGCAGCCGCCGGGCCCGCCGCAGCCAGAACGCCCGCAGGTCGATGCGGTCGGTGCGGTGGTGCTCGTTGACCAGGAGGGCGCACACGAGCCAGCCCGACAGCACGAAGAAGACCTCGACCCCGACGAACCCGCCGGCGGCCCCGGCGTAGCCCAGGTGGTAGGCGACGACCATGGCGACCGCGACGGCCCGCAGGCCGTCGAGCGGGGGCAGGTACGGGATCGGCCGGCGCTGCCAGCTGGGCTTGCGCCGGCGGCGGCCACCGGGGGTGCGGCGGGCACCGCCGTCGCCGGTGCCGGCGGGCTCGCCGGGGGTGGTGACCTTCCGTGCGACGGTGCCCGGTCCGGTCACGGCTCAGCACTCCAGCGTGGCGAGGTCGACGGTGGTCGTGGTGCTGGCGCCGGGGCCCGGGGCGCCGCCGGGCGTGGTGGTGGACGTGGTGGTCGACGTGGTGGTCGTGGTCGACGGCTCGGGCAGGGTCGTGGAGGTGGTCGACGTCGGCGGCCGCGGCTCGTCGCGCACCCCCTGCCAGTCGATGCCGGTGACCAGCTCGATCCCGTCGAGGGTCTCGTCGACCTCGAGCCGGGCGCCGCCCACCAGCCACCGGGCGACGAGGTCGGCGGCCGCCGCCTGCGCGGGCGGGTGGCGCACGATCGTGCCCTCGGCCCCGGCGCCCGGCTCGTCGCCGGCCACGCTGGCGATGAACCCGACCGAGCGCAGGGCCTCGGCGGCCTCCGCGCCCTGGCGGGGCGCGCCCGTGCCGTTGTGCACGACCAGCCGGACCCCCTCCGGCTCGATCTCCGTGGTCGAGCTGCCCCGGAAGATGGACAGGACCGCCTCCGTCTCGGGCCCCTCGACGAGCCGGAGCACCTGGGCCTCGCCGACGGTGTCCGGCGTGCCCTCGAGCGCGTAGGTCACGAGGTCGTCGGGGTCGAACGACCGGAAGCGCCGGGCGAGGTCGAAGATGTCGTCGGCGGTCAGCTCGTCGTCGACGACGATGCCGCTCAGGGCCACGTCGATGAGCTGGTCGAGCGTCGCCGGGTTGCGGGCGCCCCGGTCGATGGCCCGCTGGAGGGCCCGCCGGATGAAGTCCTGCTGGCGCTCGATGCGGCCGATGTCCGAGCGCACGTCGGTGACCCACTCGCCGTCGACGTACTGCTCGTAGAAGCGCGACCGCACGTAGGCCAGGGCCTCGACCGGGTCGAGCGTGTGGCAGCCGGCCTCGGTGACGAGCAGGCCCGTCTCCTCGTCGCGGGCCGGGTGGGGGAACGGCACCGGTACGCCGCCGACGGCTTCGACCAGGCCGCGGAAGGACGCGAAGTCGACCTGGACGTAGTGGTGGACGGGGATGGCGAAGTTCTCGGCGATCGTCTCGATGAGCAGCGACGCCCCGCCCCGCTCGATGGCGAGGTTGATGCGCGCCCGGGTGCCGTCGGCGTGGCGCACGTAGAGGTCGCGGGGGATCGAGAGCAGCGCCGCCCGGCCCGAGGTCGGGTCGGTGCGCAGGATCATGATCGTGTCGGAGCGCAGGGTCGGTCCCCGGCCGATGCGGACCGAGTCGCCGGGCGGCAGGTCGGCGGCGCTGTCGATGCCGACGATGAGGTAGTTCTCCGGCTCGCCCGAGCCGACCGGTTCGTCGAGCACGCCGCTCAGCTCGACGCGGGGCAGCCGCTCGTACTTGCGGAACAGGTAGGTCAGGCCGGCGGCGCTGGCGAGCAGCCCCACCGACGAGAGGCAGCCGGCGACGAGCGCCAGCCGCTGGCCCCAGCTCCGGCGCCGCCTCCGGTGCCGACCATCCCGCGCTCCCCGCACGGGCCGATCGTAACCAGCGGCCGCGGACGCCTCGCGCCCCCGGCTCCGCCCTCAGAGCGCGGCGGCGAGCGCGTCCTTCGCGTCCTCGGGCGACCCGACCCCCGCGTCGAGCACGAGGGCCCGCTTGAGGTAGAGGTGCGCGTCCAGCTCCCAGGTGAAGCCCATGCCGCCGTGGACCTGGATGCAGGTCCGCGTGGCGCGGTCCGCGGCCCGCGAGGCGACGATCCGGGCGACGTCCACCGCCCGCCGGGCGGCCGCCTCCTCCTGGTGCCCCGCGGCCAGGTCGTCGAGCTCGACCCCGGCCGCCTGGACGGCGGCCCGGGCGACCTCGATCTGGACCTGGGCGTCGGCCAGCATGTGCTTGACCGCCTGGAACCGGCCGATGACCCGGCCGAACTGGACCCGCTGGCCGGCGTGGCCGGTGGCCATGTCGACCGCGGCGGCGGCCAACCCGACCTGCAGCGCGGCCGCCAGCAGCGCGGCCCGGGCCCGCAGGTCGCGGGCCGCGTCGCCGCCGGCCACCCGGCGGCCGGCGGGCAGCGGGTCGACGACGGCGACCGGGGTGAGCGGGTCGAGCGGCCGGTCGACGGGCCGGGCGCCGGCGGGCGGCTCGGCGAGCGCCACCTCCTCGCCGTCCACGACCAGCAGGGCGTCGAGCGCCGGGAGGTGCTCGACGAAGGCCGGGCTCCCCGCCGGGCACAGCCCGACGACGGCCTCGCCGGCGGCGGCCCGGGCGGCCAGGTCGCCGCCCAGCCCGGCGGCGAGGAAGGTCCCGACCAGCGGACCGGGAACGGCGGCCCGCCCGAGCTCCTCGAACACGAGCGTGGCCTCCGCCCACCCGAGGCCCACGCCCCCGGCGCTCTCGGGCACGGTGAGCGAGAACACCCCCATGCCGCCGAGCTCGCGCCACAGCCCCCGGTCGACGGCGCCGGGAACCTCGGCGATGGCGCGCCGGGCGTCGTGGTCGACCCGCTCGGCGAGGAAGCGGCGCAGCTCGGTCTGCAGGGCGACCTGGTCGTCGGTGGGTTCGAAGTCCATCGGCCGGGCTCCTCAGCGGTCCTTGGGCAGGCCGAGCAGGCGCTCGCCCACGATGTTGCGCTGGATCTGGGCCGTGCCCGCCGCGATCGACAGCGACAGCGCGTACAGCCGCTGGTGGACGTGGTCGAGGTGGCGGGCGGACAGGCCGGTCGGGTCGTCGAGGGCCAGCCGGGCCCGGCCGAGGACCCGCAGCGCCACCTCGCCCATCCGCTCGCGGGTCTCGTGGTAGGCGAGCTTGAACACGGAGCCGCCGACGCCGGGGGTGCCGTGCCGGGCGGCCCGGGACACGTTGCGCTTGGTGAGGGCCCACTGGGCCTCGAGCTCGGCCTCGATCAGCGCCAGCTCGTCGCGGATGCCGGCGTCGTCCCAGGCCGTGCCGCCCCGCCAGGGCGTCTTCCTCGCGATGTCGACGAGGTCGGCGAGCAGGCGCTTCGAGGCCAGCAGCTCGCTGACGAAGGCCGTCCCCCGCTCGAAGCCGAAGGTGACCATCGCCACCCGCCAGCCGTCGTTCTCGGCGCCGACGACGTTCTCGACGGGGATGCGGACCTCGTCGAGGAACATCTCGCTGAACTCGCTCTCGCCGGTGAGGGTGCGCATGGGGCGCACCTCGATGCCCGGGAGGTCCATCGGCATGATGAGCCAGGTGATGCCCTTGTGCTTGGGGGCGTCGGGGTCGGTGCGGACGAGCAGCTCGCAGAAGTCGGCGACCTGGGCGTGCGAGGTCCAGATCTTCTGGCCGGTGACGACGTAGTGGTTGCCGTCGCGCACCGCCCGGGTGCGGAGGGAGGCGAGGTCGGAGCCGGCCTCGGGCTCGGAGAAGCCCTGGCACCAGACGTGGTCACCCCGCAGGATCGGCGGCAGGTAGCGGGCCCGCTGCTCGGGCGTGCCCTCGGCGGCGATGGTCGGCCCGGCGTGCAGCGTCGACACGAAGCAGCAGCCGACGTAGGGGGCGCCGGCCCGCTCGGTCTCCTCGAGGAAGATCAGCTCCTCCGACGGGGTGGCGCCGCGCCCGCCGTACTCCTTCGGCCAGGACACGCCGGCGTAGCCGGCCTCGTAGAGGCGGCGCTGCCAGCCGGTGTCGTAGGCCCGCTTCGCCTGCCAGTCCTCGAACGGCGGCTCCGGTGGCAGCGTGGGCAGCGTCTCCTCCAGCCACCGCCGCAGCTCGCGCCGGAAGGCCTGCTCCTCGGGCGTCTCCCTGAGCCTCACGTGTCGTCGCCCCCCTGCTCCGAGCGCACGCCACCAATCTGACAGACCGTCAGAACGGCCGGCAACCGTCGCCGCCGCCGCGCCGTCCGGGCGGCGGCACGCCGGTAGGGTGCGGGGGCGATGACGACCTCGACCCTCGCCGCGATGCGCTGGCGGTGCTTCGAGGGGATGCCGGTCGTCGCCCTCGTCACGGGGCGCGACGGCGGCGTGTCGACCGGCCCCTACGAGAGCCTGAACCTCGGCCTGCACGTGGGCGACGACCCCGAGAACGTCGTGGAGAACCGGCGCCGGGCGGCCGCCGCCCTCGGCCTCGCGCTCGAGGACATGGTGTTCTGCCACCAGACCCACGGGCGCGACGTCGCCGTCGTCGACGGCCGCCACCGGGGCCGTGGCACCACCCGCACCGAGGACGCCCTGCCCGCCGACGCGCTGGTCACCGCCACCCCCGACGTCGGCCTGGCGGTGCTGGTCGCCGACTGCGTGCCGATCGTGCTCTACGACCCGAAGGCCCACGTGCTCGGCACCGTCCACGCCGGCTGGAAGGGCACGACGCTGCGCATCGCCGCGGCCGCGGTAGAGGCGATGGCCCGCCTCGGCGCCGAGCCGGGCCGGATCGTCGCCGGGATCGGCCCGGCCGTCACCGCCGACCGCTACCAGGTGGGCGACGACGTGGCCGACGCGGCCCGGGACTGCTTCGGCGACGACGTCGACGGCGTCCTCCGCCCCGACGGCACCGGCCGCTGGCTCCTCGACCTGTGGGCCGCCAACCGGCGGGTGCTGGCCGAGGCCGGCGTCGACCCGGCCAACGTCGAGGTCGGCCCCGTCGGCACGGGACCCGGGACCCCGTTCTTCAGCGACCGGGCCGAGCGCCCGTGCGGGCGGTTCGCGGCGCTCGCCCGCCTGCGCCCCCACCCGGTCTGAGCACGTGGCGTGGCCGGGCGGCGCCGCGGGACCGCTCGGTAGCCTGGTCGGTCGCATGACCTCCGCCGACCCCCCGCCCGCCGACGGCCGGCGCGGCCGCACGTTCCGCTACGAGGGCTACGAGATCGACCCGGCGGCCAACCGCCTGACCTGCCGGTACTCGCTCGACGGGCGCGACTTCGCCGAGGTGGTCACCTTCCCGGGCGGCGGGCGCTGGGACGACCCGGCGGTCGCCGAGGCGGCCCGGTGGGTGTTCCTGCTCGCCGGCGTCTCCTACTACAAGACCGCCGCGCCGCCGGTGGTCGAGCTGCCGCACACGCCGCTGCGCCCGGGCGAGGTCGAGCTGCTGCGCCGGTTCCACCTCGACGGCCTCGGCGAGTTCGCCCACCGCAACGGCCTCGACCTCTCCGACCTGCGCGTCGAGGCCCCGGCGCTCGACCCCGAGCCCCCGCCCGCCACCCGGGCGGGCCCGGCCACGCCCCGGCCGCTCGTCCCCTTCGGCGGCGGCATCGACTCGATCGTCACCGTCGAGCTGGTGCGGCCGGTCGCGGACCCGGCGCTGTTCGTCGTGTCCCGCCCCGGGGACCGCTTCGCCGCCATCGAGCGCCCGGCCGCCGTGACCGGTCTGCCGGTGGTCCGGGCCGAGCGGGCCATCGACCCCCAGGTGCTGCGCTCCCGCGAGCTCGGGTTCCTCAACGGCCACGTGCCGGTCACCGGCATCGTCTCCGCCATCGCCGTCATGGCCGCGGCGTTGGAGGGCCGCGACGCCGTCGTCATGTCGAACGAGTGGTCGTCGTCGGTGGCGACGCTCGAGGTCGACGGGCGGGCGATCAACCACCAGTGGTCGAAGGGCATCGACTTCGAGCGCCTGTTCCGCGCCGCGCTGGCCCGCTCGGTCGGGCCGGGCATCGACTACTTCTCCCGGCTGCGCCCCTACACCGAGCTGTTCATCGCCGAGCGCTTCTCGCACCTCGGCGCCTACCACCGGGCCTTCCAGAGCTGCAACCGGGGCTTCCACATCGACCCGGCGCAACGGCTCGACCGCTGGTGCGGCCGGTGCGACAAGTGCGCGTTCGTCGACCTGATCCTCTCGCCGTTCATGTCCCGGGCGGACCTGGCCGCCGTCTTCGACGGGCGCGAGCCGCTCGACGACCTCGACCTCCTCCCCCGCTTCGAGGGGCTGGTCGACACCTCCGGGGCGCTGAAGCCCTGGGAGTGCGTCGGCGAGGTCGGCGAGTGCCGGGCCGCCGTCGCGCTCGCCGTCCAGCGGGAGGACCGGTCCGGGTCGCCCGTGCTGCGGGCGCTGGCCGACCAGCTCGGCGACCGCCTGCCCGGGCCCGACGACATCGCCGCCCTGCTCGTCCCCATCGGCGAGCACTTCGTCCCCGATGCCTACGCCGCCGGCGCTCCGCTGGGCTGACCTGCCGGGTCGCCGGGTCGGCGTCTGGGGGCTGGGCGTCGAGGGCCACGCCGCGGTCCGCCGGCTCGAGGCCATGGGGGTCGAGCCGGCACTCGTCGACGACGACCCGCCCGCCGGCGGCGTGGGCGGCCGGCACGTCCTCGCGACCGGCGACGGCGGGCTGGAGGCGCTCGCCGCCTGCGACGTCGTCGTCAAGACCCCGGGCATCAGCCGCTACCGGCCCGAGGTCGCCGTGCTCGAGCTGAACGGCGTCGCCGTCGTCGGCGGCCTGGCGCTGTGGCTGGAGGAGGCGCCGCGCGACCGGGTGCTGTGCGTCACCGGGACCAAGGGCAAGAGCACGACCTCGGCCGTCGCCGGGCACCTGATCGAGCGCCTCGGGCACCGGGTGCTCGTGGCCGGCAACATCGGTCGCCCGCCCTACGACCCCGACGCGCCCGACGACGTCGACTGGTGGGTGGTCGAGGTGTCGAGCTACCAGGCGGCCGACGTCACCTCGTCGCCGCCGGTCGTGGCGGTCACCTCGCTGCACCCCGACCACCTGACCTGGCACCGGGACGACGCCGAGGCCTACTTCGCCGACAAGTTGCGGCTCTGCAGCCGCCCCGGCGCCGACCTCACCGTGGCCAACGGCGACGACCCGCTGCTGCGCGCGCACGCCGACCTGCTCGGGCCGCGGGTCGAGTGGGTGACCGCCCCCGGTCGCCCCGAGGAGGACTGGACGGCGGCGCTGGGCCTGCTCGGCGCGCACAACCACCGCAACGCGCTGATCGCCCGGGCGTGCCTCGTCGCCCTCGGCGTGCCGGGTGCCGAGGACGACGCCGCGCTCGCCCGGGCGGCGGAGGGCTTCGAGCAGCTCGACAGCCGTCTCCAGCCGGTCGGGACCGTCGACGGCGTCCTGTTCGTCGACGACGGGCTGTCGACGAACGTGCTGCCGACGCTGGCGGCGCTGTCCGCCTTCCCCGGCCGACGGGTGGCCCTGATCGTCGGCGGCCAGGACCGGGGCATCGACTACGCGCCGCTGGCCGCCGGCGTCGCCGGGCGGGAGGCGCCGACGCTGGTGGCGGTCACCGACTCGGAGGCCGCCCCCCGCATCCACGCCGCGCTGGGCGCGGGCGCGGGCGACGCCGAGGTCGTCGCCTGCCCCGACCTGGAGGCGGCGACCCGGCGGGCGTTCGCCTGGGCCCGGCCCGACGGGGTCGTGCTGCTGTCGCCCGCGGCGCCGAGCTTCGACCGCTTCCGCGACTACCGCGACCGGGCCCGCGCCTTCCGGGCCGCCGTCGAGGCCGTCCGGGCGGGGGCCGGGGGCCGGTCCTGACCGGCGCGGCGGCCGCTCAGGCGGCGGACGGCCGCCAGTCGACGTGGCGACCGCCCGGCCGGGGCGTGGCGGCGAGGTGGCCGCGGAACACCGCGAGGGCCCGGCGGTCGAGGTCGACGAGGTCGGTGGGGGGGGTCTCCTCGGGTCGGTCAGGCGAGGGCGGGGTGTGGTGCGGTGGCGAGCGCCCGCAGGCGGGCCCGCATCGCGGCGCGGGCGCGGTCGTAGGCCGAGGGGTCGTCGCAGAGCCGGGCGTGGACGTCGGCCGCCATGCCGAGGGCGTCGAGCTCGAAGGCCAGGGCGGCGGGGTCGACGTCCGGGTCGAGCTCGCCCCGGTGCTGGGCGCCGGCGACGACCGACGCGTAGTGGTCGAGCCAGTGCCGGCGGGCGGCGGCGATCTCGTCGCGGACCCGGCCGGGTCGGGCGTCGTACTCGGCGGCGACGCCGACGAAGAAGCACCCGCCCGGGAACACCCCCGAGCGGCTGTAGTCGAGCCAGCGCTCGGCCAGGGCCACCACCCGCGCGAGCCCCTCGGGCACCTGTGCCGCCGGTGCCACCACCTCCTCGGCGAACCGGCGTGCGGCGGCGCGCACGGTGGCGACCTGCAGCTCCTCCTTCGACCCGAAGTGGGCGAAGACGCCCGCCTTGCTCACCGACAGGTCCGCGGCCAGGCGGCCGATGGAGAGCCCGTCGAGGCCCTCGATCGATGCGATGTCGGCGGCCCGACGCAGCACGGCGGACCGGGTCCGCTCGCCGCGGGCGACCCGGCCGTCGCGCCCGTCGGTCACCGCCGCTCCCCCGACAGTCTGGCGGCGAGGGGGGTGCGCCAGCCCTCGGCCAGCGCCGGCGACGCCAGCACCCGTTCGGCCAGGACGGGGTCACGCTCGCCGTCGGCGGCGAACATCACCGTGAACGCGTCGTGGACGCTCGGCGACCCCGGCTCGCGCTCCACGAGCTCGACGGTCCCGGAGGTGGGCACGCTGCCAGGGGTGAGCACCCGCAGGTACCAGCCGCAGCGGGCGGTGGCGATCATCCGGGGGGCGATGTCGCGGCGCCCGGTGTGGAGGGCGAGCTTGTAGCACGGCGACCGCGGCTGGCTGACCTGCACGAGGGCGTCGCCCCAGCGCAGCACGTCGCCGAGCAGGACGTCGCGCTCGGTCAGCCCGGCGAGGGCGAGGTTCTCGCCCATGTCACCGGCGTCGACGGCGACGCCCTCGTCCCGCCAGGCCGGGTAGTGGTCGAGCGGGTAGACGTAGACGGCCTTGTCGGGCCCGCCGTGGACCCGGAGGTCGGCCTGCCGGTCGCCGGCCAGGTTGGTCGTGCCGAGCTCGACCTCCGGGGCGTCGACCCGGGTCTTGGCGATGGCGCTGCGCACGGTGCGGCCGCGGCGCTGGCCGAGGGGACGGGGGCGGCCGACGAACACGCCGGCGACGACGCCGGCGACGGGCGGGGCGGGGGGCATGGCGGGAAATGTAAACGACCGTTCGTACTGTTTCCAGTGCCACCGCCCCCGATCCGGGAAACGACCCCTGGCAGGGTCGTGGCGGTTCGGCAAGCCTGGGGGCATGGCGATCAAGGCATGGCACATCCCCCTGCGCCTGGCGGCCGGTGCGTACATCCTCAACTCGGGCCTGGCGAAGCGCGACGCCGACGAGGAGACGGCCAAGCAGCTCCACGGCTTCGCGACCGCCGGCGCCTACCCCGAGCTGGAGAGCACGCCGCCGGACCAGTTCGTGAAGATGCTCTCGACCGGTGAGACCGTCGTCGGCGCCCTGCTGCTGACCCCGATCGTGCCGACCGCCGTCGCCGGCCTGGCGCTCACCACCTTCGGCGGCCTGCTGAACCGGCTCTACCTCAAGACCCCGGGCCTGCGGGAGGAGGGCAGCCTCCGGCCGACCGAGCAGGGCACCCCGGTGGCCAAGGACGCCTGGCTCACCGCCATCGGTCTCGCCCTCACCCTCGACGGCCTGGCCGACCGGCGCCGCAAGCGCCGGGCCAAGAAGGCCAAGGCGAAGGCCCGCTAGGCGCCCGCGGGCCCGCGCCGGCCCGGCACCCGGGACCGGCGACGCCCGCGGCCGGGGCCCGCCCGGCGGCGCGCCGGTGCCTGCCGCCCCGGCGGTCGCCATCCCCACCCGGCGCTACGATCTGACGCAGCGTCAGATGAGGGGGACCGCCATGGGAGAGTTGGAGGCGCGCACCATCCCGTCCGTCGTCGAGCGGGCGGCCGCGCTGTTCGGCGACCGCGAGGGCCTCGTGGAGGGCGACCGCCGCCTCACCTTCGCCGAGCTCGCCGCCGAGGTCGACCGGGCTGCCCGGGCCTACGTCGCCCACGGCGTGCAGCCGGGCGACCGGGTCGCGGTCTGGGCGCCCAACATGGCCGACTGGGTGATCGCCGCGCTCGGCGCCTTCCGGGCCGGCGCGATCGTCGTCACCGTCAACACCCGGTTCAAGGGCGACGAGGCCGGCTACGTCATCGGCACCGCCGGCGCAACGACCCTCGTCACCGTCACCGACTTCCTCGACACCGACTACGTCGCCCTGCTCGACGCCGCCGGCCGGCCCGACTGCCTCCGCGACGTCGTCGTGCTCTCCGGCCCCACGCCCGACGGCAGCGTGGCCTGGCCCGACTACCTCCGGGCCGCCGACGACGTCGACGCCGGGGCGGGCGCCGAGCGCGCCGCCGCGATCTCGCCCGACGACGTGTCGACGATCATCTTCACCTCGGGCACGACCGGCCGGCCCAAGGGGGCGATGTTGCGGCACGGGGCCTCGGTCAAGGCCTACGACGCCTGGGCGACGGTCGTCGGCCTGGCCGAGGGCGACCGCTACCTCATCGTCAACCCGTTCTTCCACTGCTTCGGGCTGAACGCCGGCATCATCGCCTGCCTGGTCAAGGGGGCGACGATGGTGCCCCACGCCGTCTTCGACGCGTCGAGCGTCATGCGGCGGGTCGAGGAGGAGCGGATCACGATGCTGCCCGGCGCCCCCGCCGTCTACCAGACCATCCTCGACCACCCCGACCTGGACGACCACGACCTGTCCAGCCTGCGGCTCGCCGTCACCGGGGCCGCGACCGTGCCGGTCGAGATGATCCGCCGCATGCGGACCGAGCTGACCTTCCAGACCATCGTCACCGGCTACGGGCTGACCGAGGCGACCGGCATCGCCACCATGTGCCGCCACACCGACGACCCCGAGACCATCGCCAACACCGCCGGCCGGCCCATCCCCGACGTCGAGGTGAAGGTCGTCGACCGGGACGGCAGGGAGCTCGGCCCCGGGCAGCCGGGCGAGGTCCTCGTGCGCGGCTACAACGTCATGGCCGGCTACTTCGGCGATCCCGAGGCGACGGCGGCCGCCGTCGACGACGAGGGTTGGCTGCGCACCGGCGACGTCGGCGTCCTCGACGAGCGGGGCAACCTGAGGATCACCGACCGCATCAAGGACATGTTCATCGTCGGCGGGTTCAACGCCTACCCCGCCGAGATCGAGAACGTCCTCATGGAGCACCCCGCCGTCGGCCAGGTCGCGGTCATCGGCGTGCCCGACCAGCGCCTCGGTGAGGTGGGCAAGGCCTTCGTCGTCCCCCGGGCCGGGGCCACCGTCGACGAGGACGAGCTCCTCGCCTGGGCCCGGGAGCGCTTGGCCAACTACAAGGTGCCCCGCTCGGTCGAGGTGGTCGACGAGCTGCCGCTCAACGCCACCGGCAAGGTGCTGAAGTACGTGCTGCGGGAGCGGGCGCTGGCCCAGATGTGACCCCGGCCGGGCGGGCGCGCCACGATGCCCGGATGGCCGACCTGCTGTCGCTGTCCGCCCGCATCATCGACTCGGGCGTCGCCGACGAGCCGACCAACCGGGTCACCCAGGAGCTGTCCGAGGTGGCCGACGGCGTCGCGGTCGTCGAGTCGTTCAGCCACGCCGTCGCCGTGCGCACCGACGACGGCCTCGTCGTCTTCGACGCCAGCGGCGCCCACACCGGCGCGCAGGTCGTCGAGGCGCTGCGGGGGTGGTCGGACGCCCCGGTGCACACGCTCGTCTACACGCACGGGCACGTCGACCACGTGGGCGGCTCGGGGGCCTTCGTCGCCGACGCCGCGGCCCGGGGCCACGCCCGGCCCCGGGTGGTCGCCCACGCCGCCGTGGCCCGCCGCTTCGCCCGCTACCGGCGGACCGACGGCTGGAACCTGATCATCAACGCCCGCCAGTTCGGCGGCATCCGCGACCGGTCGCTGCGCATCGGCGGCGAGGGGCCCTCCCGGTTCCTCCCCGACGACGTCGCCGCGCCGGATCTGACCTACACCGACCGGCTGGCCCTCACCGTCGGCGGCCTCGACGTCGAGCTGCGGCACGGCCGGGGCGAGACGGACGACCACACCTGGGCCTGGATCCCGTCCCTGCGGGCGGTGGCCTGCGGCGACTTCCTCATCTGGAACTTCCCCAACGCCGGCAACCCGCAGAAGGTCCAGCGCTACCCCGACGAGTGGGCCGCCGCCCTGCGGCAGATGGCCGCGCTCGAGCCGGAGCTGCTGCTCCCGGCCCACGGGCTGCCCATCGGCGGCGCCGAGCGCATCCGCCGGGTGCTCGAGACCGTGGCCGGCACGCTCGAGGACCTGGTCGACCGGGTCCTGGCGCTGATGAACGAGGGGGCGACGCTCGATCAGGTCGTGCACGAGGTCCGGGTGCCCGACGACGTCCTCGCCCTCCCCTACCTGCGGCCGCTGTACGACGAGCCCGAGTTCGTCGTCCGCAACGTCTGGCGCCTCTACGGCGGCTGGTGGGACGGCGACCCCGCCCACCTCAAGCCGCCCCGGGAGGCCGAGCTGGCCGCCGAGGTGGCGGCCCTGGCCGGGGGCGCCCACGTGCTCGCCGAGCGGGCCGCGGCGCTCGCCGAGGCCGGCGACCTCCGCCTTGCCTGCCAGCTCGCCGAGTGGGCGGCGACGGCGGCGCCGGGGGACGAGGACGTCCGCGCCGTCCGCCGGCGCGTCTACGAGCAGCGGCGCCGGGCCGAGCCGTCGCTGATGTCGAAGGGGATCTACGCCGCCGCGGCCCGCGACGCGCTGGCGCCCGGCGACCGGCGGGGGTGACGGGACCCGCCGGACCGTCCTGACTAGCCTCCCGCCACCACAGTGCGGGGAGGGACGGGCACACGATGACCGAGGCTGTGATCGTGGCCGGGGCGCGCACGCCCATCGGCCGGGCGCACGACACGACCGAGGCCGCGCTGGCGGCGGCCGCCGTCGGCGCGGCCCTGCGCCGGGCGGGCATCCCGCAGGGCGAGCTCGACGACGTCCAGCTCGCGGCCGCCGGCTGGGGGCTGGCCCGACGGGTCGCCGACGACCTCGGCCTCCCCGGCGTGCCGGGCGGGGGCGGCGACCGCCACGACGGCGCCGGCCTCGACACCGTGCTCGCCGCGGTCGCCGCCATCCGGGCCGGGATGGACCGGGCCGTCGTCGCCGGCGGGGCGGGCGTCGCCGGCGAGGGCGGGCCCGACACGGCGCTGGTCGCCGCCGGCGAGCAGGCCGCCCGGGCCGGGGGCGTCACCCGGGAGGCGGCCGACGCCTGGGCCCGGCGGGCGCACGAGCGGGCCGCCCGGGCCCGCGACGAGGGGACCTTCGAGCCCGAGATCGTGCCGATCGACGGCCTGCCGGGCGACGAGCTGCCCCGCGCCGACCTGACCGCCGACGAGCTGGCCGCCCAGCCGGCGCTCGACGAGGAGGGCGGCGACAAGGCGGTCGTCACGGCCGGCAACGCCGCGCCCGGGGCCAGCGGCGCCGCCGCCGTCGCGCTGACCGCCGCCGACTACGCCGCCGCCCACGGGCTCGTGCCGCTCGCCCGGGTCGTCTCGTGGGCCCGGGTCGGCGTCGACGCCGACCGCACCGGCCTCGCCCCGGCGGCCGCCGCCGACCGGGCGCTCGAGCGCGCCGGGCTGACCCCCGCGGAGGTCGGCGTGTGGGAGCTGGACGAGGCGACCGCGGCCGGCGCCGCCGCGTCGGCGGCCGCGCTCGGCCTCGACCCCGAGCGGGTCAACGTGAACGGCGGCGCCTGCGCGCTCGGCCGGCCGGGCACGGCCGAGGGCGCCCGCCTCGTCGTCAGCGCCGTCTACGAGCTGCGGCGCCGGGGGGCGCGGGCCGCCTGCGTGGCGGTGTCCTCCGACCCCCGGACGGGCGCCGCGCTCGTGCTCGAGCTGCTGTAGGCGTCCCCACCCGACCGCCCCGCGGAGCGGGCGAGGAACCGGGCGGTGCCCTCGGCCACCGCGGCGTGGACCGCCCGGGCCAGGCGGGCGCCCCACGGCGAGCGGGGCCCGCCGAACGGCTCGGTGCCGCCGGGCGGGCAGCACACGACGACGGCGTCCGACGCCGTGCCGGTGCCCGGCACGGCGGCCTCCAGCAGCGCCTGCGCCTTCGCCTCGGTGGCGGTGGCGACCGCGTTGACCAGCGCGGCGTCGCTCAGCGGCGCCGGCACCGCACAGACCAGGTTGACCGTGCCCGGCCGCCACGGCGTCCACTCGCCGTCCGGCGCCGCCGCCCACGTCGGGTGGCTCAGCCCCACCGTGGCCGCGCACCAGGCCCCGCCGTCCGCCG
>DATGPY010000040.1:0-2411 GCA_035304465.1 Acidimicrobiales bacterium
GGCGGGCACCGCCTCGTCGTCCACCGCCCGGTCGCCGGCGACGACGGGCAGCTGCGCCGGCGGGCCGCGTTCGAGGCGGCGGCCGGCGCCCTGGTGCACCGGGTGGCGGCCGCCGAGGTGGTCGTGACGACCGGCGACACCGGTGAGCGGGCCCGGGTGCCCGTCGACGAGGCGCTGCTGGCGGTCGGCGGCGAGATGGTCGTCGAGGTCGTGCGCCAGCGCGTGCGGGCCGTCGAGCGCGGGCACGACCCGGCCGACGCCCGCCCCTCGCCCGCCTGCCGGTGGTGCGAGGTGGCCGACGGCTGCGGCCCGGGCCGCGAGTGGCTGGCGCGGGCCGAGCGGTGGCGGGGCGGCCTCCCCGTCCACACGGCCGGCTGAGCTGGCCACCCACGCCGCGGTGACCGCGCTCGTGGTCGCGGGCATCGTCTGGCGGCTGGGCGGCGCCTTCGTCTACGTGCTGCACGCCGCCCTCGTCCCCGCCCTGGCGCTGGGGGCCCACCCGGTGGGTGGTGGACCCACCCGGCCCGCCGGTCGCAGCCGTGGCCGGGCTGGCCGCGGTGGCCACGCTGGTTCGGTTCGAGACGACCTTCATCGCGCTCGCGCTCCTCCTCGTCGCCGTCCTCCACCTCGTCCTCGCCCGGCGCCGGGGTCGCAGCGCGCCGCCGGCGATCGCCCTGGTCGTCGCCGCGGTCCTCCACACGGGGCTGGCCGAGGTCGGCTGGTACGAGCGCTACCAGGCCTACCTGGTGGCGCTCGGGGTGTACGTGCTGCTCGGCGTCCTCGCCGAGGTGCCCCGCCACCTGCGCACCCGGCTGCTGTGGGCGATCGCCGGCCTGGGCCTGGCCCTCGGGGCCCTGAAGGCCAACCTGGTGGTCAAGGCGCCGCTCGCGGCCGACGACATGTACCGGCAGCAGTACCACGCCGCCCGGTTCCTCGAGCGCTACGACGAGGGCGAGCCCGTCGCCACCGACCAGCTCGGCTACATCAGCTGGTTCCACGGCGGGCCGATCACCGACTTCGCCGGCCTCGGCGACCGCGAGGGTGCCGGAGCGCGACGGCGAGCCGCCACCCGAGCTGTGGGCCGACCTGGCCCGGGAGCGCGGCTTCCGGGTGGTCGTCCTCTACGACCTGGCGGCCGGCTTCAACGCCCCCGAGGGCTGGATCGTCGCCGGCACCTGGCGGATCGACGGCGAGCCGGTCACCGGCGTCAGCGACTCGATCGTGTTCCTCGCCACGACGCCCGACGAGGTCGGGCCGCTCCAGCGGCACCTCCGGGACTTCGAGCCCGACATGCCGGCACGGTCGCACCTGGAGCTCGACGAGAACGCCGAGCTGCGCGCCCTCACGCTGGCGCCGGAGGAGGGCGACGCCGCCGGCTAGCCGCGCCGCGCCCAGCCGCCGAGCTTGCCGACCGGGCCGTGCCCGCCGCCGAGGCGCCAGCCGGCCGAGGCCGTCAGGCCCTCGTGCACGAAGCCCTTGGCCGCGGCGAGCGCCTCGGGCACGGCGGCGCCCGCGGCCAGCCGGGCCGCGGTGGCCGCCGCGAACGTGCAGCCGGTGCCGTGGTCGTTGCGGGTGTCGACCCGGGGCCGCCGCAGCTCGGTGACCTCGCCGGTCGCGGCCTCGTAGACGACGTCGACCGCCTCGGCCGAGGGACCGCCGGCGGCGTCCCGCTGGTGGCCGCCCTTGACGACCACCCACCGGGGGCCGAGCTCGGCCAGGTCGCGGGCGGCCGCCCGGGCGTCGTCCACGGTCTCGACCGGCCGCCCGAGCAGGGCGGTCGCCTCGCGGCTGTTGGGCGTGACCACGAGGGCCTGCGGGAACAGCGCCTCGACGTAGGCCCGCTCGGCGCCCTCGTCGAGCAGCCGGGCGCCGGTCGAGCTGACGAGGACGGGGTCGACCACGAGGTTGGGCAGCCGGCCGGCCGAGGCGGCCTCGGCGACGGCGCGCACGACCTTCTCGGTGGCGAGCATGCCGGTCTTGACCGCCGCCACCGGCAGGTCGTCGAGCACGGCGTCGAGCTGGGCCTGCAGGAAGTCGAGCGGCGGCACGTGCACGGCGGTGACCGTGCGGGTGTTCTGGGCGGTCAGCGCGGTGACGACGCTGGCGCCGTGGACCCCCAGCGCCGCGAAGGTCACGAGGTCGGCCTGGATCCCCGCGCCGCCCCCCGAGTCGGAACCGGCGATCGTCAGCGCCACCGACGGCGTCTCGCTCATCTGCCCTCTCCCCTCTCGTCCACCACGTCCCTCACCTCGGCCTCCTCGGCCTCGTCGAGCATCCGGCGCACGACGGCGGCCGGATCCTCGGCGCGCATGACCGCGCCCATCGTCGCCACCCCGGCCGCACCGGCGGTGAGACAGGCGGCGACCCGCCCCGGCCCGATCCCGCCGAGCGCCAGGACCGGCAGACCCGGC
>DATGPY010000041.1:0-2894 GCA_035304465.1 Acidimicrobiales bacterium
CTGGGCCGCCTCGCACTCGTGGTGCGGGTAGATCAGGTCGGCGCCCCCGCCGTGGAGGTCGATGGTGGTGCCCAGCTCCCGCAGGGCGAGGGCCGAGCACTCGACGTGCCAGCCGGGGCGGCCGGGGCCCCACAGCGACTCCCACGACGGCTCGTCCTCGGCCGAGGGCTGCCAGAGGACGAAGTCGAGCGGGTCGTCCTTGTTCGGGTCGTCGACGTTGCCGCCCCGCTCGGCCGCGAGCTTCAGCATCTCGTCCCGGCTCAGGTGGCTGACCTGGCCGAAGCGCTCGAACCGCGACACGTCGAAGTAGACGGCGCCGCCGCTCCGGTAGGCGTAGCCGCGGTCGAGCACCATGCCGATGAAGCCTCGGATGTCGGGGATCGCCGACGTGGCGCGGGGCTCGCTCCAGGCCGGCAGCAGGCCGAGGGCCCGCATGTCGTCCTGGAAGCGGGCGGTCTCGGCGGCGGCCAGGTCGAGGTAGTGGACGCCCAGCTCGCGCGCCTTGCGGAGGATGTCGTCGTCGACGTCGGTGACGTTACGGACGCAGCGGGTCTCGTGGCCCCGGTCGCGCAGCCGCCGCTGCAGCACGTCGTAGGTCAGGTAGGTGGCCGCGTGCCCGATGTGCGTCGCGTCGTAGGGCGTGATCCCGCAGGTGTACATGGTGACGACCCGGCCGGGCGTGAACGGGACGACCTCGCCCCGCGCCGTGTCGTGCAACCGCATCGGCCCCGCGTCTCGGGCACGGTCGCGGGTCACGCCGTCTCGCCCACCTCGGACGCCGCCTCCCCCGACCCGTCCGCGGCCGCCGCCTTCCCCGACGACCCGGACCCGTCGGTGCCGTCCCGGCGGGTCGCCTCCGGCTCGGGGATGCCGGTGAGCTTCACCGCGACCCGCGTCTTGTAGTGCATGTTGAGCTGCAGCAGCACCGCCGTGAACGACTCGATCGGCGTCGCCATCGCCAGCTCGCCGGCGTTGAGCGGCCGCATGTTCGGGATCTTCGCGATGACGTCGCTGGTGATCTCGACGGCCGACTCGTGGTCGGAGCAGATGAGCACGTCGCTCTCGATCGGGTGCCGGAGGTCGCCGAGCTCCTTGGCGGGGACGTGGTGCAGCGCGGCCGCCACCTTGCAGTCGGGCACGGCCGCCTGGACGCTGGCCGCCACCGAGCCCCGCGGCGGCACCAGCGGCTGGAACTCCTTGCCCAGCTTGGTCAGGGCGTTGGCCATCGACACGACGACCTTGCCGCGCAGGCGGTCCTCGACCGACACCGCGGTCTGGGTGGCGCCGTCCCACGGCGTGGCGATGACGACGAGGTCGGCGTCGGCCGCCGTCGCGTTGTCGCCCGCATCGATGGTGAGGTGGCGGTCGGACCACTGCTCGAGCAGGTTGTCCACCACCTCCATCGCCCGGTACTTGGACCGGGACCCGACCACCACGTCGAAGCCGACGGATGCGAGCCGGGCCGCCAGCGCCCTGCCCGCCGGACCAGTTCCACCGAGGATGCCGATGCGCACGGCGTCACCGTAGCGGGGGGTGCCCCGTGGGGGTCCAAACGCCCGGTGCCGGCGGACCCGGCTACCGGCGGCCCGGCGCGGGTCCCTACCGTGGCCCGACGTGCTGCCCGATCCCGTGCTCCGCCTCGAGGCCGTCCGCGTGGTCGCCGCCGGTGACGGCGAGCCGGTGACCCTGCTCGACGGGCTGGACTGGACCGTGCGCCCCGGCGAGCGGTGGGTGGTGCTCGGCCCGAACGGCGCGGGAAAGACGACCTTGCTCCGGGTCGCGTCGCTCCACGCCCACCCCGCCGCCGGGCGTGTCGAGGTGCTGGGCCACGAGCTCGGCCGGGTGGACGTGCGGCGCCTGCGGCGGCGCATCGGGCTCGTCAGCCCGGCGCTGGCCGACGTGCTCCGCCCCGACATCCCGGCCGTCGACGTCGTCATGTCGGCGCGGGAGGCCGCCCTCGAGACCTGGTGGCACGACTACGGGCCCGACGACCGCGCCCACGCCCTCGAGCTGCTGGCCCGCACCGGCACCGAGGCGCTGGCCGAGCGCCGGTTCGGCACCCTGTCCTCCGGCGAGCGCCAGCGGGTGCTGCTGGCCCGGTCGCTGTGGGGCGACCCCGGCCTCGTCCTGCTCGACGAGCCGACGGCCGGCCTCGACCTCGGCGGCCGCGAGGACCTCGTCGCCCGCCTGGCCGCCCTAGCGCGGGACCCCGCCACGCCGCCGACCGTGCTCGTGACGCACCACGTCGAGGAGATCCCGCCGGGCTTCACCCACGCGCTGCTGCTGCGGGACGGGCGGGCGATGGCCGCCGGGCCGCTGGCCGAGGTGCTGACCGCCGACGCGCTCGGGCGCCTGTTCGGCGTGCCGCTCGTGCTCGACCGGCGCGACGGGCGCTGGGCGGCGCGCACGACGGGCGGCCCCACGGACGGATCAGGCGCCGACGAGGGCGAGCAGGCGCGGGCGTGAGCGCTCGATCTCGTCGCCGAGCAGCCGCTCGATCAGCGGGCCGACCAGGCTGCCACCGTAGTGGAGGTGCACCTCCAGCCGGCTGCCGCCGTCGACCGGCCCGACCTCGGCGGTCAGCACCCACGGCGCGTGGCGCCGGCCGTCCCGCTCCGCCCGCTCGAAGCGGACGCGCCCCGGCTCGTGGACCGTGCGCACCATGCGCAGCCGCTTGGACCGCGCGAAGGGCCCCAGGCGGCCCCGCAGGTCGACCGACCACGCCGGCCCGGGGTCGTCGGGGTGGGGGTCGGCCGGGCGCACCCGCGGGACGATCTCCAGCCACTGCGGGTAGCGGCCCAGGTCGTCGACCCACCTGAACAGCTCGTCGGGGGTGCAGGGAGCCACGAGGTCGGCCGTCACGTCCACGGGGCGATCGTGGCACCTCGCCCCGG
>DATGPY010000042.1:0-2779 GCA_035304465.1 Acidimicrobiales bacterium
CGCGCCGCCACACGATGGTCGGCCGGGGCCGGTGCAGCCCGAGCACGGGTGCCACGAGGTCGCGGCGGGCGTAGGACAGGGTGGTCAGCAGGTAGCGCCAGACGGCGTTCGCCGCCATGCGGGCCGGCGCGTTCTTGGCCAGCATGAGCAGCCGGTTGCGCTCGACGTAGTGCTGGAAGGTCGGCGAGCCCTCACCGGTCGACGCGGCGTGCACGTGACGCACCCGGGCCTCCGGCACGTAGCGGTAGCGCCAGCCCCGACTGCGCCCCCGCCACGACAGGTCGGTGTCCTCGTAGTAGAGGAAGAACCGCTCGTCGAAGAGCCCGACGTCGGCCAGGTACCCGGGCCGCAGCAGCACGCTGCCGCCGCACCAGGCGAACACCTCGGCCGGCGTGTCGTACTGGCCGGCGTCCGGCTCCAGGTAGCCGCGGTCCGCTCCGTAGCCGCCCTCGAGGATGATCGACCCGACGTTGTTGATCACGTCGATCGGCTCGCCGCCGACCGGCACCTCGTGGAACGCCGGCTCCCGGCCCACCGCGACCGCCCGCTCGACGCCGCCCGAGCGCACGACGACCGTCTTCGGCGCCTCGGCGGCGAGCTCGAGCTCCACCCGCTCGGGGAGGCGGGTGCCGTCGCCGACCGGCACCCGGACCGTCGCCCGGTCGCTCGTCCACTGGAACGTGCGGCCGTCGCGCCGGTGCTCGATGCCCCAGGCGCCCTCGACGACCTGCGTGTCGCGCCAGCGGTCGACGCCGTCCACCCGGGCACCGCTGACCATGACGCCCAGCTCTCGGGGGTCGGGCCCGCCGGGCCGGAAGGTCGGCGATTCGATCGCGACCTCGACGAAGCGGTCGGCGAAGAGCATGCGCGCCGACACCGCGCCGAGGCCCGGGTCGGACTCGATGGCCGCGACCATCGCCCGCAGCCAGCCGGGCTCGACGAACGAGTCGGCGTTGACGAGCCCGACGTAGTCGACGCCGTCGAGGTCCCGCAGGGCGAGGTTGTTGGCGACGAAGCCGTCGTTGCGGTCGTTGCGCACCAGGCGGACCCGCGGGTTGCGGTCGGCGATGGCGTCGCTGCCGTCGGTCGACGCGTTGTCGATGACGACGAGGTCGAGCCGGTCGGGGGGCCAGTCGAGCGCGCAGAGCGCGTCGAGGCAGCGGCCGAGGTGGTCGGCGCCGTTCCAGTTGAGGACGACGAGGCGGACGCGGGGGACGCCGGTGTCGCCGGCCGCCCGGGTGCCCTCCCGGGCGCCGGGCGCGGGCGTCGTCGAGGGGGTGGTCGCAGGCACCGGCCGGGCATGATCGTGGCCGGTCGGGGGACCGTCAAGGCGGCAGGCGCCCAGCTGGGGACCGGTACACTCCGCAGCCGTGTCCGACTCCGCCACCCCGACCACGACCAGCGGCGACGACGCCACGCCGTCTGCCACGCAGCACGCCGGCAAGCTCTACGGACGGTGGTACTACGATACGTACACCGTGCCGTACGAAGAGAACGAGCACTGGACCCAGTTCTTCGGCGGGGTGGCGGACGCGATCGTGGCTCAGCTGCAACCGAAGACCGTCCTCGACGTCGGATGCGCGAAGGGCTTCCTCGTGGCCGCGCTGCGCGAGCGTGGCGTCGAGGCGTACGGGTTCGACGTGTCCGAGCACGCCATCGAGCACGCGCCCGACGCCGCCCGCCCCTACGTGAAGGTCGGGTCCCTCACCGAGCCCATCGAGGGCCGGTACGACCTCGTCACCTGCATCGAGGTCATCGAGCACCTCGACCCTGCCGACGCCCCCACCGCGGTCCGCCACCTGTCCGAGGCCAGCGACCAGGTCCTGCTCTCCTCGACGCCCGCCGACTGGGACGAGCCCACGCACGTCAACGTCCAGCCCCCGGAGCGCTGGTCACAGCTGTTCGCCGGCTTCGGGATGTTCCGCGAGTTCCGCCACGACGCCAGCTACCTGTCGCCCTGGGCCGTGCTCTACCGCCGCGGCAACCCCAGCCTGGTCGACCTCGTGCTCGAGTACGACCGCGCCTGGGCCGAGCTGCGGGCCGAGACGCTGGAGCAGCGGCGCGCCCTCCTCGACATGCAGCAGAAGGTCGAGGAGGCGAGCAACGCGCCCAAGGACGAGGTCGAGCACCTGCGCAAGGAGGTGCTGCGCCTGCGCGACCAGGTCGCCGGTCGGGAAGCCGAGCTCGCCACCGCGCTCGGCCGCGTCGAGGAGCTCGAGGCCTACCTCGCCCGGTACGCCGGCCTGGAGGAGCGCCTCAACGCCGTCCTCTCCTCCAACTCGTGGCGGCTCACGCAGGCCGTCGGGCTCCCGCTCCGCAAGCTGCGTGAACGGAGAGGCTGAGGGTGGCTCCACGGTTCTCGGTCGTCACCCCCGTCTACGACACGCCCGAGGACGTGCTGCGGGCCGCGATCCGCTCGGTCCGCCGCCAGACCTTCCCCGGCTGGGAGCTGATCCTCGTCGACGACTGCTCACCGTCGCCGCACGTCCTCCCCGTCCTGGAGGAGGCCGAGCGGGAGGACCCGCGCGTCCGGCTCGTCCGGCGCGCCGAGAACGGCGGCATCGTCGCCGCCTCGAACGACGGGCTCGCCGCGGCCTTCGGTGAGTTCGTCGCCCTGCTCGACCACGACGACGAGCTCCACCCGGACGCCCTGCGCGAGGTCGACGCCGCGCTGCGGGCCGAGCCGGCGGCGGACTACGTCTACACCGACGAGGACAAGATCGACGAGCAGGGGCGCCACTTCGGCCCCTTCCTCAAGCCCGACTGGTCGCCCGAGCGG
>DATGPY010000043.1:0-4447 GCA_035304465.1 Acidimicrobiales bacterium
CGATATACGGACCCGTGGTCGACGAGCCGGCCATCGCTCCGTCCGACCGCTCGTAAGGCGCCTGCCGCACCGCGCTCGCCGTCCGAGCGGACGTGGCCGCGGATCCCGCTCCGCCCGAACACCCGTTTCGGCCCGAGCCGCCCGAGCGCTCCGGCCGAGGCCCACCGGTCGCCTGGTCCTGCGGCCAGGATCGGCTGGTGCGCGCGCACCGCCGATAGCCTCCTGCCAATGGGGCACACGCACCTGCTCGACCTCCCGCTCGACGCGCTCACCGCCGAGGCGCGCCGAGTGCGCGACGCGGCTACCGGCACCCGGGTGACCTACTCGCCCAAGGTCTTCATCCCGCTCACGACGCTCTGCCGCGACCGCTGCGGCTACTGCACCTTCGCCCAGCCCCCCGCCCGCGTCGCCTCCCCCTACCTGTCCCCCGACGAGGTGCTGGCGATCGCCAACGCCGGGGCGCGCGCCGGCTGCCACGAGGCACTGTTCACCCTCGGCGAGCGGCCCGAGGAGCGCTACCCCGCCGCCGCCGACTGGCTGGCCGAGCACGGCTACGAGTCGACCGTCCACTACCTGGCCGAGATGTGCCGGCTGGTGCTCGACCGCACCGGGCTGCTCCCCCACGCCAACGCCGGGGCGCTGCACGAGGACGAGCTCGCGCTGCTGCGCGAGGTCGCGCCCAGCCAGGGGATGATGCTCGAATCGCTGCGGCCCGACCTGGCCGCCCACCGCGGGTCACCGGACAAGGCCCCCGAGCGGCGGCTCGCCACGCTGGAGGCCGCGGGCCGGCTCCGCATCCCGTTCACCACCGGGATCCTCGTCGGCATCGGCGAGACGCCGGCCGACCGGTTGGCGGCCCTCGAGGCGATCGCCGAGTCCCACGCCCGCTGGGGCCACGTGCAGGAGGTCATCGTCCAGAACTTCCTGCCAAAGCCCGGCACCGCCATGCACCGGGCGGCGCCGTGCCCCACCGAGGACCACCTGCAGGCCATCGCCCTCGCCCGCCTGGTGCTGCCGCCCGAGGTCCACGTGCAGGCGCCGCCCAACCTCGCCGACGACTTCGGCGTGCTGCTCGACGCGGGCATCGACGACTGGGGCGGCGTGTCCCCCGTGACCGCCGACCACGTCAACCCCGAGCGCCCCTGGCCGGCGCTCGACCGCCTGCGGGCGGTGACCGAGGCGCGGGGCTTCGCCCTGGCGCCCCGGCTCACCGTCTACCCGTCCTACGTGGCGGCGGCCGAGCGGTGGCTCGATCCGGCGCTGGTCTTCCCGGTGATGGACCGGTCCGACGCCGAGGGCCTGGGCCGGGACGACCCGGGCGCCGTGTTCCCCGAGCGCACGCTGGCCAACGCCGCGGCGGGCACGGGCGCCGAGGTGGTGCTCACCGGCGAGCGCTCGACCGCGTGGTACTCGGGCGCGGACGCCGAGCCGCCCACCCTCGTGCCCGCACCCCGGGGCCGGGTGCGGGGCCGGGTCGCCGAGGTGCTCGCCGGCGTCCGGCTGGGCCAGGAGCTGGGCGAGAACGAGGTCGTGGCGCTGTTCTCGGCCCGGGGGCCCGAGGTCGTGGCCGTGGCCGAGCTGGCCGACGAGCTGCGCCGGGAGGCGGTCGGCGACGTCGTCACCTACGTCCGCAACCGCAACATCAACTACACGAACGTCTGCACGTTCAAGTGCCGGTTCTGCGGGTTCTCGAAGGGCCCGCTGTCGCTGAACCTGCGGGGCACGCCCTACCTGCTGACCCTCGACGACATCGCCCGGCGCGCCCGGGAGGCGTGGGAGCGGGGCGCCACCGAGGTCTGCCTGCAGGGCGGCATCCACCCCGACTTCGACGGCGACTACTACGTCGAGGTCACCCGGGCGGTGAAGGAGGCGGCCCCGGAGATCCACGTGCACGGCTTCACCGCCCTCGAGGTCACCGAGGGGGCGAGGCGCCTCGGGGAGCCGCTCGACGCGTACCTGCGCCGCCTCATGGACGCCGGGCTGCGCTCGCTGCCCGGCACCGCGGCCGAGATCCTCGACGACCCGGTGCGGGCGGTGCTCTGCCCGGACAAGATCACCACCGACGAGTGGCTCGAGGTCCACCGCACCGCCCACCGGGTCGGCCTGCGCTCGAACGTCACGATGATGTTCGGGGCTGTCGAGTCGCCGGTCTCGTGGGCCCGCCACCTGCTGCGCACCCGCGACCTGCAGGCCGAGACCGGCGGGTTCACCGAGTTCGTCGGGCTGCCGTTCGTGCACATGGCCGCACCGCTCTACCTGCAGCGCAAGGCCCGCCGGGGTCCGACCTTCCGCGAGGTGCTGCTCGTGCACGCCGTGGCCCGGATCGTCTACCGGGGGCTGATCGACAACGTGCAGTTCTCGTGGGTGAAGCTCGGGCCGGCCGCGGGCCTGCAGCTCCTGCAGGCCGGGTGCAACGACCTGGGCGGCACCCTCATGGACGAGAACATCTCCCGGGCCGCCGGGGCCACCCACGGCCAGGAGATGACGCCGGGCGACTTCGCCGCCCTGGTGGAGCCGCTCGGCCGCACGCTGCAGGAGCGCACGACCCTCTACGAGCCGGTCGAGCGCCTGCCCGCCGGCGCCTGAGCCGAGGCCCACGGTGCCGTACCACCTCGCCGTCGACGTCGGCACGACCTACACGGCCGCCGCCATCGGGCGGGACGGCCGGGTCGAGCCGGCGACCCTCGGCACCCGCAGCGTCGCGGTCCCCACGGTCGTGTGCCTGGTGGACGGCCGGATGCTCGTCGGCGAGCCCGCCGCCCGCCGGGCCGTCACCGACCCCCACCGCGTGGCCCGGGAGTTCAAGCGCCGGGTCGGTGACCCCACCCCGCTGCTGCTCGGGGGCACGCCGGTCGCCGCCGAGCTGTGCATGGCCCGTGTCGTCGAGTGGGTCGTCGACCAGGTGGCCGCGACCGAGGGCGAGCCACCGGCCACCCTCGCGCTCACCCACCCGGCCAACTGGGGCGAGTACAAGCTCGACCTCCTGCGCCAGGCCCTGCGCCACGTCGGCCTGACCGTCGACCTGCTGGTGCCGGAGCCGGTCGCGGCGGCGACCGAGTACGCGGCCCGCCACCCGCGGGCGCACGGGACGGTGGCGGTCTACGACCTGGGCGGCGGCACCTTCGACGCGGCGCTGGTCGAGGTCGCGCCCGCCGGGGCGCGCCTCGTCGGCCGGCCCGACGGCGTCGAGCGCCTCGGCGGCATCGACTTCGACCACGCCGTGTTCCGGCACGTCCTCGACAGCCTCGGCCTCGACCTCGACGGGCTGGCGGACGACCCCCGCACCGCGGCCGGCCTCGCCCAGCTGCGGGAGGAGTGCGTCGAGGCCAAGGAGGCGCTGTCGCACGAGACCGACGTGTCGATCCCGGTCATGCTGCCCCAGCGCCACACCGAGGTCCGGCTCACCCGGGCCGAGCTCGAGGCGATGATCCGGCCGGCGCTGGAGGAGACGATCGTCGCCCTGCGGCGCGCCGTGGCGTCGGCGGACCGCACGGTCGACGACCTGGCGGCGGTGCTGCTGGTGGGCGGCTCGTCCCGCATCCCGCTGGTCGGCCAGCTCGTGGGCGAGCTGGGACGGCCGGTCGCCGTCGACGCCCGCCCCAAGGACACGATCTCGCTCGGCGCCGTCCGGGCGGTCATGGCTCGGCGGGCCGGGCCGGCGGCCGCACCGCCGCCGGCGCCACGGCCCGCGCCCTCGGCACGGGGACCGGCGCCCGCTGCCCCGGGTGCCACCCCCGCCGGGGACCCGCCGGCCGCGCCCGCCGTCGCCGGCCACGGGCGACGGCGGCGGCTCGTCGCCGGCGTGCTCGGGGCCGTCGCCCTGGTGGCGGCCGCGGTGGCGGCCGCCCTCGCCCTCACCGACGGCGACGGCGGCGGCTCGGCGTCCGGGCGGAGCACGACCACGACCGTCGGCCCGACCACCGCGCCCGCCGGGCCCGGCACGGGCACCGGCGACGGCACCGGGACGGCATCGGCCCCGCGCCCCCTTCCCGGGGACGACTGGAACGACGAGGCCCGGGCCCGGTTCGTCGCCGACTGCGGCACCGGCATCGCCGCCGAGGCCGGCCCCTTCGTCAGCGACGCCGAGGCCGTCTGCGGCTGCATCTACGACGAGGTGTCGGCCACCACCGACTTCGCCGCGTTCAACGAGCAGTGGGCGGCGGACGACTTCGACGCCTCCGGCGAGGTGGGCGCCGCGCTGACCGCCGCCATCTTCTCGTGCGCCACCGCGGCCGCGGCAGGAGGCTGACAGCGGTCCTCGTGGCAGGCTGGGGCCACCATGGACCGTGACCTCATCCGCCAGCTCCTCGACGACGCCGGGGCCACCCGCAACCGCGACGTGCTGGCCGACATCTACCGCATCACCCACGGGCTGACGACCGACGACGCGGACCGCCTCGACCTCAAGATCACCCGCGACGCCCTGAAGGAGATGCGGGCCGCCTAC
>DATGPY010000044.1:0-7931 GCA_035304465.1 Acidimicrobiales bacterium
GAACATCGAGTCGACGATGTGGGTGAAGGCCTCGTAGCAGTTGAACAGCCCGTGGCGGCCGGTGAGCGTGTAGCCCTCGAGCCAGCCCTGGCACAGGTGCTCGGACAGGACCTCCATCACCCGGCCGTCGGGGCCGAGGCCGTCGTCGCCCGCCCCGGTGAGGCCGACCCAGGTGCGGTCGGTCGCCTCGAACACCGCGGAGAGCCGGTTCGAGGCCGTCTCGTCGGGGCCCATGATCCGGAACGTGCGGGTGTTGGCGGCCACGACGTCCCGGAGCCACCGGCCGAGCACCCGCGTCGGCTCCGCGGCGGTGCGGCCCGGGCGGTCGACCTCGACGCCGTAGGCCCGGAAGTCGGGCAGGTCGAGCGGCTGCCGCAGCCGCCCGCCGTTGGCGTGGGGGTTCGCCCCCATGCGGCGGTCGCCCTCGGGGGCGAGCGCCTCGATCCAGGGGCGCAGCGTGCCGTTGCCGTCGAACAGCTCCTCCGGCCGGTAGCTGCGCATCCACTGCTCGAGCTGGGCCAGGTGCTCGGGCTCGTCGGCCAGGTGGGCGAGCGGCACCTGGTGCGACCGCCAGGTGCCCTCGACCTGCAGGCCGTCGACCTCGCGGGGGCCGGTCCAGCCCTTCGGCGTGCGCAGGACGATCATCGGCCAGCGCGGCCGGCCCGGGCGTGGCCCGTCGCCGTCGCGGAACGCCCGCTGGATGGCGGCGATCTCGTCGAAGGCCGCGTCCAGCGTGTCGGCCAGCGCCCGGTGCACCGCCGCCGGCTCGTCGCCGCCGACGACCAGCACCCGGTGCCCGTACCCCTCGAACAGCTTGACGAGCTCGTCGTCGGGGATGCGGGCCAGCACGGTCGGGTTGGCGATCTTGTAGCCGTTCAGGTGGAGGATCGGCAGCACCGCGCCGTCCCGCACCGGGTCGAGGAACTTGTTCGAGTGCCAGCTCGCGGCCAGCGGGCCGGTCTCGGCCTCGCCGTCGCCGACGACGCACGCCACCACCAGGTCGGGGTTGTCGAACGCGGCGCCGTAGGCGTGGGCCAGCGAGTAGCCGAGCTCGCCGCCCTCGTTGATCGACCCGGGCGTCTCGGGGGCGGCGTGGCTGGGGACGCCGCCGGGGAACGAGAACTGGCGGAACAGCGTCCGCATGCCCGCCTCGTCCCGTGTGACGTGCGGGTAGACCTCGGTGTAGGTGCCCTCGAGGTAGGTGTTGGCCACCATCGCCGGGCCGCCGTGGCCGGGCCCGCACACGTAGATCACGTTGGCGTCGCGGGACCGGATGACGCGGTTGAGGTGGGCGTAGACGAGGTTGAGCCCGGGGGTCGTACCCCAGTGCCCCAGCAGGCGGGGCTTGACGTGCTCGAGGGTGAGCGGCTCCCGCAGCAGCGGGTTGTCGAGCAGGTAGATCTGGCCCACCGAGAGGTAGTTGGCCGCCCGCCACCAGGCGTCGACGAGCTCGAGCTCCTCGTCGGAGGCGGGCACGGCCGCAGGGGGTGCGGTGGTGGCCATGTCTCGATCGTGGCACGTCGGGCACGGCCCGTGTCGGCGGTCGGCCCGGGACGCCACCCCCTCGCCGGGGCCCGCGGGTGGCGTCCACACCGCCCGTGGTGGAGCCGCGCGGCGCCGCGCTCGTAGCCTCCACGACGGCGGCCGGTCCGGCGTGGGAGAATCCCGTGCCACGCGCCGTGGCGGGCGTCCGAAGGGAGCGACGCGTGGAGTTCAGGTTGCTGGGCAACCTCGAGGTGGCGGTCGGCGGGGCGCCGGTCGACATCGGCGGCAGCCAACCCCGGACCGTGCTGGCCATGCTGCTGGTCGCGGGCGGCCGGGTGGTGCCCGCCGAGTCGATCATCGACGCGCTCTGGGGCGACCGGCCGCCCGCGTCCGCGGCGGGCACCCTGCAGAGCTACGTGTCCCGCCTGCGCCGGGCGCTCGCCCCCTCCGGCGCGCGGGGCGAGGGCGGCCGCATCATCGTCTGGGACCCGCCCGGGTACCGGATCGCCGTCGACCCCGACGCGGTCGACGCCCACCGGTTCGAGCGGCTGGCCGACGCCGGGCGGGAGGCGCTGCACGCCGGCGACCCGGCCACCGCCCGGTCGCTGCTCGAGGAGGGGCTCGGCCTGTGGCGGGGGCCGGCGCTGCTGGAGTTCTCGCACCTCGACTTCGCGTGGGGCTTCGCCGCCCGCCTGGAGGAGCGCCGGCTGGTGGCCACCGAGGACCGCATCGAGGCCGACCTCCGCCTGGGGCGTCACGACGAGGTCATCGGCGAGCTGGGCGAGCTGGTCGCGGCCCACCCCTTGCGGGAGCAGCTGCGCCACCACCTGGCGCTCGCCCTCTACCGCGCCGGCCGCCAGGCCGAGGCGCTGCGGGTGCTCGACGACGCCGCCCGCACGCTGCGCGACCAGCTCGGCATCGACCCCGGCCAGCCGCTGCGCGACCTGGAGGTCGCGATCCTCAACCACGACCCCGCCCTCGACCTGGTCCCGGCGGACCCGGTGCGGGCCACCGCACCGGCGCCGGGCCCGGAGGAGGAGGCGGGTGCGGCGCCGGCGGCGCCGACCCGCCCGGCGCTCGTCGGCCGCGAGGCCGAGCTGCGCCAGGCGGTCGCCGCGCTCGACGAGGCCCGCCACGGCCGGCGCGTCGTGCTGGTCGAGGGGGAGCCCGGCATCGGCAAGACCCGGCTGGTCGAGGAGCTGGCCGCCACCGCCGCCGCCCGGGGCGCGGCCGTGCACTGGGGGCGGGCCTTCGAGGGCGGGGCCACCCCGGCGTTCTGGCCCTGGCTCCCGCCGCTCCGGGCTCTCGTCGCCGAGGCCGAGGGGGCGGCCGTGCCGCCCGAGCTGGCGACGCTGGTCGAGGCGAGCGGGGACGGACCGGCCGCGGCCGACGCCCTCGGCGCCCGCTTCCGCCTGTTCGACGCCGTCGTCGGGCTGCTCCGGGCCGCCGCCGAGCGCCGGCCGCTGGTCCTCGTGCTCGACGACCTGCAGTGGGCGGACCTTCCGTCGCTGGAGCTGCTCCGGTTCGTGGCCAGCGCGGACGCCCTGGCCGGCGCACCGGTCCTGCTGGCCTGCACGGTGCGCGAGCTGGAGGTCGGCCGGAACGACACCGTGGTCGAGACGCTGGCCACGCTGTCGCGGGCACCGGCCACCCGCCGCCTCACCCTCCGTGGCCTGCCGCCGGTGGCCGTCGCCGAGCTGGTCGCCGTCGCCGCGGGGCGGGAGCTGCCCGCCGAGGTGACCGCCGCGATCACGGACCGGGCGGAGGGGAACCCGTTCTTCGCCGCCGAGCTGGCCCGCCTGGCCGCGGACGCCGGCGGCGACGTCGAGGCGCTGGGCGCGGTGTCCCCGGGCGGTGACGTGCCCTCGGGCGTGCGCGACGTCGTCCGCCGGCGTCTGGCCCGGCTGCCGGAGTCCACCCAGCGGCTGCTCGGCATCGCGGCCGTCGTCGGGCGGGACGTCGAGCTCGCGCTGCTGGCCCGGGCCGCCGGCCAGGACATCGAGTCCGTGGTCGACGACCTCGACCCGGCGGTCGTCCAACGGCTGCTCGTCCCGGTGCCCGAGCTGCCCGGCACGGTGCGCTTCTCGCACGCACTGGTCCGCGAGGTCGTCGTCGACGACGTCTCCGCCCTGCGCCGGGCCCGGACGCACCTGCGGATCGCCGACGCCATCGCCGAGACCGCGGCGGGCGACGACGACGCCGCCGAGATCCTGGCCGAGCACCTGTGGGCGGCGGCACCGGTCGGGGTCGGCCGGCGGGCGGCCGAGGCGCTCGAGCGTGCCGCCGAGGTGGCGGTGCGGCGCTTCGCCTTCGAGGCGGCGGAGGGGATGCTCGAGCGGGCGGTGCAGCTCCGGCGCAGCGCCGCGGGCGCCGCCGACGGCGTCCAGCCCGAGCTCACCGCGGCGTGCCGGCTGCTGTCGCTGCAGCGGTCGCTGCACGGCTACGCCAGCGTCGGCGACTCCGCCCTGTTGCGGCGCGCGATCGAGCTGGCCCGGCGGGCCGGCGACGACGAGGTGCTGGCCCGCCTCCTGTGGACCGAGTGGGCGGCCCACGACAGCCGGTGCGACACCGAGCGGGCGCTGGCCGTGGCCGAGCGGCTCCACGCCCTCGGCGAGGCGTCCGACATCCCGCTCGTCCGGGTGGCGGGCCTGGCGTCGCTCGGCGTGGCCCGCTGGCACCGGGGCCGCGTCACCGAGGCGGCCGCCCTGCTCGACGCCGCCGTCGAGGCGGCGCGGGGCGCGGCGCCGCCGGCGATGAGCATGGGCCTCGACCTCGAGGTCATGCTGCTCCCGGTCCCGTTCGGCCACCACCTGCACGTGCTGGTCGGCGACCTCGGCCCGCCGGAGGCGTGCGAGGCCGCGTTCGAGGCGCTCGTCGCCGCGGCGCCCGACCGCTACGCCGTCCCGATCATCGAGATGCTGGCCGCGGCGGCCGCCCTGCTCGTGGGGGAGCCGGCGTGGGCCGAGCGGGCCGCCCGGCGGGGCGTCGAGGCCGACCCGGAGTCGCGCTTCACGTTCTGGGGTCGGGGCCTGCAGGGCTTCCTGGCGGCGGCGCGCGTCGAGCTCGGCGACGTCGAGGCGGGCCTGCCGCAGCTCGAGGCGGCGGTCGACGCGTTCGTCCGGGCCGGCGGCCGCACCGGCGTGCCGGTGTACCTGGCGAGCCGGGCCGCGGGGCTGGTCGCCGCCGGGCGCCTCGACGCGGCCGAGGAGGCCGTGGCCGACGCCCGGCGTGAGGTCGAGGCGCTGGGCGAGCGCTACGCCGAGCCGCTGGTGCTCGAGGTCGAGGCCCGGCTGCGCCTGGCGCGCGGCGACGGGGACGCCGCGGCGGGCCTGCTGGGGCGGGCCGTCGAGGAGGCGACGGCGCAGGGGGCGGCGGCCGTGGCGGCGCGGGTCGACCGGGTCGCCCGCGGGCTCGGGGTCGAGCCCCGGCCCGCGGGCGGTCCCGGGCCCTAGGGAGGTGCCCCCCGCCGAGGTCCGCCGTCCTCTCAGCGGGGGGCGAGACGGCGCTCCCGGCGGGCGGGGAGACCCGCCGGAAGCGCCGCACCGTGCCCTGCCTGCGGCGGGGACGGCGTGACGTCGACCGCCTCGGCGATCCGGGCGTACACGTCGAGCGCGGTGTCCAGCCCGTGGTCGCCCTGCAGGCAGAGGATCGTCTCGTGGGCGCCGGCCCGGCCGGTGTCGGCGACGTCCGCGGCCACCTGCTCGACGGTGCCGGCGTAGGCGGGGCGGTCGCCCTCGAGCGGCTGGTCGGTGATGTGCAGGTCGGCGCGCACGACCAGCTCGAGGGCGTCGGGGTCGCGGCCGTGGCGGGCGGCGAGGTCGCGCACCCGGGCCCACAGGGGGGCCAGCTGGTCGATGGGGATGCCGGCCGGGTTCCAGCCGTCGGCGCGGCGGGCCACCCGGTCGAGCCCCTCGGGGGTCGAAGCGGCGAGCAGGATCGGTGGCCGGGGCCGGCCCGCCCCGCGGCCGTCGGTGCTCGGGTCCCAGGTGCGGCCGAGGACGTCGAGGGCGTCGTCGAGGCGACGACCCAGCTCGGCGTCGTCGACGCCGGCAGCGGCCAGCTCGGCGGGCGTGGCGTCGAGGCCGAGGCCGATCGTGAGCCGGCCGTCGCTCAGCACGTCGAGCGAGGCCAGCGACCGGGCGAGCAGCGCCGGGCGGTACCAGGGGGCGACGAGCACGCTGGTCCCCAGGCGCACCCGGGAGGTCACCGCGGCGGCGTAGGTCAGCGCGCACAGCGGGTCGAGGCTGGCGTCGCCGGGGCGGCCGCCGTCCAGGCGGTCGTGCACCCAGACGGAGGCGTAGCCGACCTGCTCGGCCGCGGTGGCGGCCGAGCGGACCGAGGCCGGGTCGGCGAGGCGGCCGGTCTGGGCGAGGGAGACGCCGAGTCTCATGGGCGGTGTCCTCCAGCAGGTGCGGCGGGTGTCGAGCCATTTGTGCCCCGGCGCGCTCGGCGCCCGCTTGACGGCCGCTTGCAGCGCCACCGGCACGCCGGGGCCGGGGACTGGCGGCCCCCGCCGGGCCCCGGCACCATGGGCCGCCGTGCGGGGGACGATGACCGCCTACCGGCTCGTGCGCTGGGGCGCGCCGCCGCAGCTCACCGAGGTCCCGGTGCCCGAGCCCGGCCCGGGCGAGGTCCTGGTCGAGGTGGCCGCCACCGGCCTGTGCCACTCCGACCTCGATATGGCGCGCATGCCCGGTGAGCTCGGCGAGGCGCTGGGGTGGCAGGTGCCGTTCACGCTCGGCCACGAGGTCGCCGGTCACGTCGCCGCCCTGGGGCCGGGGGTCGCCGGGCCCCCGCCCGGCGCGGCGGTCGTGCTGGTGTCGCCCGCGTCCTGCGGCGGGTGCGACGCCTGCCGGCGGGGTCACGACAGCGCGTGCCCGCACGGCACGGCCGGTCGGGGCTACGGGCGGGACGGTGGTCTTGCCCGCTACGTCACGGCGCCGGCACGATCCGTCGTCCCGCTGATCGACGGCGTCGACCCCGTGGCGGCGGCGCCGCTCACCGACGCCGGTGCCACCGCCCACCACGCCGTCGACCGGGTCGCGCCCCGGCTCGAGCCCGGCTCGACCGCCGTCGTCGTCGGGGTCGGCGGGGTGGGGGCGTTCGCCGTCCAGATCCTGCGGGCCCGGACCCCCGCCCGGGTCGTGGCGGTCGACGTCGACCCCGTGCGCCGGGAGGTGGCCGCCGACCTCGGCGCCCACGAGGTGCTGCCCGAGGTCGGGGCGCTCGACGGGCTCGGCGGCGCCGAGGTCGTGCTCGACGTCGTGGGCACCGACGCCACCATCGCGGCAGGGCTCGCCGCCGTCAGGCCGTACGGCGCGTTCGGCCTCGTCGGGGCCGGTGGCGGCACGTTCCGGCGGCCCTGGTTCGGCGGGCTGCCGAGAGATGCGGAGATCTTCACATTCCAGGGCTCGTCGATCGCCGACCTGCGGGCGGTGGTGGCGCTGGCGGCGGCCGGGGCGGTGCGCAGCGAGGTCGAGGTCCGGCCGTTGTCCCAGGTCGCGGCCGCCTACGAGGCGCTGGCGCGCGGCGGGCTGCGGGGCCGGATCGTCGTCGTGCCCGACGACCGAGCGTGAGGGCACAGACACAGCCGGCGGCGAGTCGGGCGCCGGTCGGGCCCCGGGGTGGGCCGGCGGCGGTTGACGTCCGGCACGGGACCGTTAACGTGCGCGACGACCCCCTCGTCACCCGAACGGTTGATGCTCTCCCGCCGACCGCGCCTGCCCTCGACCCCCGCCGGCCGCCCAGCGTCGATCGCCACGCACCACTACCGTGACGTCGCGCTGCGCGACCTCGTCGCGGCCAAGGACGGGCAGGTCGTGTCGGTCTGCATCCCGGCCCACGACGAGGCCGCCACCGTCGGCTGGGTCGTCTACCGCCTGCGCCGGTTCCTGGTCGACCGGCTGGGCCTGGTCGACGAGGTCATCGTCATCGACGACCACTCGACCGACGACACCGCCCGGGTGGCGGCCGCCGAGGGCGCCCGCGTGGTGTCGGCGGCCGACGTCCTGCCGGAGATCGCCGGGGCCTCCGGGAAGGGCGAGGCGCTGTGGCGGTCGCTGCACGTCGCCCGCGGCGACATCGTGCTGTGGTGCGACGCCGACATCGCCGACATCGGGTCCCGGTTCGTCATCGGGCTGCTCGGCCCGCTGCTGACCGACCCGGAGATCAGCTTCGTCAAAGGGTTCTACGAGCGGCCCCGGAACGGCGAGGTCGGCGGCGGTCGCACGACCGAGCTGATGGCCCGGCCGGTCATCGCCACCCTCTTCCCCCACCTCTCCTCGATCGTGCAGCCGCTGTCCGGCGAGTTCGGCGGCCGGCGGCAGCTGCTCGAGCAGCTGCCCTTCGTGCGGGGCTACGGCGTCGACCTCGGGCTGCTCATCGACATCGCCGAGCTGGCCGGCCCCGAGGTCATCGCCCAGTCCGACCTCGGCACGCGCCGCCAC
>DATGPY010000045.1:0-2283 GCA_035304465.1 Acidimicrobiales bacterium
CGCGACGCCGAGGAGGGCCGCAACGTCTACGCCGGCAAGGAGCCGGGCACCACCCGGGTCGGCGAGCGCCTGGCCACCCTGCCGGTCACCATGTCCTCCGACCCGGCGCACCCGCAGTTCCCGCTCGCCCCGTTCGCCGTCGTCCCGGCCTCGGTCCCCGGCCTGGCGTCGGTCTTCGACAACGGCGTCCCCGTCGGCCGCGTCGACTGGCTGCGCGACGGCGTCCTCACCCAGCTGGTCCGCACCCGCGCCGGTATGGCGCGCGCCGGCCTGGACGGTCCGCTCCCGTTTCCCACGGAGAACCTCGTGGTCGACGCGGGTGGCACGGCCGACCTCGACGAGATGATCGCCGGCACCGAGCGCGGGCTGCTGCTCACCTGCCTGTGGTACATCCGCACCGTCGACCCGCAGACCCTGCTCCTCACCGGGCTGACCCGCGACGGCGTCTACCTCGTCGAGGACGGCAAGGTCACCGCCGCGGTGAACAACTTCCGGTTCAACGAGTCGCCGATCAGCCTGCTCGGCCGGGCCACCGAGGCCGGCCGGGCGGAGCACACCCTGTGCCGGGAGTGGAACGACTGGTTCACCCGGTCGATCGCGCCGGCGCTGCGGGTCCCCGACTTCACGATGTCGACGGTGAGCCAGGCCTACTGACCGGGCGGCGGCCCCTCCGGCGGCGGGCCGTCACCGAGGTGCTTCTGCATCCACGCGACGT
Source organism: Acidimicrobiales bacterium (assembly GCA_035304465.1). GTDB lineage: Bacteria > Actinomycetota > Acidimicrobiia > Acidimicrobiales > VFJN01 > ZC4RG19. Next base: position 716 of record DATGPY010000045.1, read on the forward strand.
CCTGCCACGCGCCGAGCTTCACCCCGACCCGGCGGTAGGTCCCCACCGGCTCGAACCCCAGGGCGCGGTGCAGCCGCTCGCTCGGCTCGTTGGGCACCGTGTAGCCGGCCACCAGGGTGCGGTACCCCAGCTCCTCGAGCCGGGCGAACAGCGCCCGGTAGAGCGGCCGGGCCAGGCCCTGCCCGGTGGCCTCCGGCGCCAGGTAGATGCTGAGCTCGGCGGTCCAGGCGTAGGCCGCGCGCTCCCGGAACCTCCCGCCGTAGGCGTAGCCCACCACCTGCGGTCCGTCCTCGCCGTCGACCTCGGCGACGAGCCAGTCGTGGGCCCGTTGCGCAGCCTCGATGCGACGGCCCATCTCGGCCGCGTCAGGCGGTTCCACCTCGAAGGTGATGGCCGTCCCGAGGACGTAGGGGGCGTAGATCGCAGCGCACGCGGCGCCGTCCGCGGGCGTCGCCCGGCGGATGCGGGGGAGCGGACCGGTCACGGGGGGATTCTCCCAGCCGGCTCTCGTCATACGACGTCTGGCCTGGGGAATCTTCCAGCGATGTCAGGCGTTGTCGTACACGCGTGCGGTGGGCTCTCGCCGGCGCAGGAACGACACGAGGGAAGGGGGAGAGCGACATGCCCAGGCGAAGGAAGTACGTCGAGATCGAAGAGGTCCCGGGCCAGCCGCTGCGGTACTACCCGCACGAGCGCGGCGGCGGGATGGTCGCTGTCGGCGCCACGGTCGCCCCCACGGCCTTCGTGCACTCGCGCGCGTACGTCGACCCGGGCGCCCAGGTGGGCGAGGACGCGCACATCGGCGACGGCTCGTGGATCGACCGGGACGCGGTCGTCGGCGAGCGGGCCTCGATCGGCACCGCCGTGCACATCGGCCCCGGCGCCGTCGTCGGCCACGACGCCCGGATCGGCTCCCGGGCCAAGATCGGCCGGGAGGTCTACGTGGCCCCGGGTGTGAAGATCGACGCCGACGTCGTCGTGCCCGACCGCGTCCAGGTCAAGGAGGACCTCGAGCTGGCCGCCTGACCACCCGGTCACGGCGGGGCGGGGCTCCGTATCCTCGCTGCGTGCCCTACGACGTCGCCGCCGTCCGCGCCCGCTTCCCCGCCCTTGCCGAGGGTGCCGCACACTTCGACGGGCCGGGCGGGACCCAGACGCCGGCGGACGTCGCCGAGGCGGTCGCCGGCGTCCTCACCTCGGCCGTCGCCAACCGGGGCACGGTCACGCGGGCCGAGCGGCGCGCCGACGACATCGTCCGGGCCGCCCGGCAGGCGGTCGCCGACCTCCTCGGCGCCGACCCCCGGGGCGTGGTCTTCGGGCGCAGTATGACGGCGCTCACCTTCGACCTGTCCCGCACCCTGGCCGCGGGCTGGCGCCCCGGTGACGAGGTCGTCGTCACCAGCCTCGACCACGATGCCAACGTGCGGCCGTGGGTCATCGCCGCCGAGCGGGCCGGGGCGACGGTGCGGTGGGCCGAGTTCGACCCGGCCACGGGTGAGCTGCCCGTCGAGGCGGTCACCGCGCTGCTGGGGGAGCGGACCCGGCTCGTCGCGGTCACCGGCGCGTCC
>DATGPY010000046.1:0-11850 GCA_035304465.1 Acidimicrobiales bacterium
TCGTCGGTGGACCACTCGATGACGACGTTGGGGGCGGCGGCTGCCCCGGTGATCCCGCTGGTCTTGGTGTGGTCGGCTGGTCGGCCTGGGGTGCCGATCCGGAGCGTGAACGTGTGGCCGGTGAGGTCGATGACGTCGCCGGCGTCGTCCAGCCACGTGAGCCCCTGGGGTGGGTCCTCGTGGCCGATCGTGTACTCGATGCGGGGGGTGGGAGTGGTCACGGTTCCCTCCACAAGCGGGCGATGCGTTCACGGAACGTCCGGGCCGCCGATTCCCGCCACGTGCCGGCCACCGCGATGTCGGGCGCCGAGACGACGCCGGTGACGGCAGCCTTGGGCATGAGCACCGGCAGGTTGATCGCCGCAGGGGTGGCGGCGCCGGCGCCGGTCCCCGTCGCAGTGGGGGCGGGAAGGCCGGTGGTGGCGAACAGGGTCGACGGGCCGGCCCCCGCTGATACTGCGGCGGCGAGCACCGTGACTGCGGCAGCGATCGGGCCTGGGGCGACGGTCGCGCTCCCCCCTGCGATGACGGTGGGGGCCGGGAGCGCCGTCGGGGCGGTGATGGCTCCTGGACCGGCCGTGGCGCCGGCCGCCAGCGTCACGGCGGGCGCTGTCACCGCGGCAGCGATGGCCTCAGCGGCGACGGTGCTGCCAGCGGCTACTGTCGGCGCCGGGATGGCGGCGGCTGTCGCGACCGTGAGCGGGGACGCTGTGCCGCCCGCCGCTGTTTCGGGCCCGGGGAGCGTCACGGTCGCCGCGGCCGACTCGAGCGCAACGGTGCTTCCAGCAGCGGGGGTGGGCGTCGGGATGCCGGCGGCGGCGGGGATCGTGGCTGGTGATGGAGTCGCCCCAGCGGCGAGGGCCGCGTGTGGGAGCGTGGCGGCGACCGCTATCGCGGTCGGCTCCGCGGTGCCGTCGGTGCCTGTGCTGCTGTCGAAGGGCCCATCGGTCGTCGTGATCGACCCGGTGCCGGTGAACGCCGTCAGGTCCCGGTCGTTCCCCGACGAGTCGTCCGTCGCCGTCTCGGCGGACGCCATGTCCCAGATCGCCCACGCGCCAGCCTTGACCGCCGTCGGGGACTGGAACTCTGCCAGCATCTCGGCCGGCGTCAGGGTCGTGTTTTGCCACGACCGATCGTGTGCGGCGCTGCCATACAGCCGGTACGCGCCGTCCGCGCCGTCGGTGCCGGGCCGGCCCCCGACCCCGTGCCAGCTGTAGCCGTACTCGCCTTCGTACGTGACTGTCGCCGAGGACAGCGCCTCGTCGCCATACGCGGCCCAGTACAGGACCATGTTGTCCGGCTCGTCCTCGGGGATCGTGGTGACCCCGAAGAACCACCACTGCCCTACCGGGATCGTGGGGCCGTCGCCTTCGAGCAGGTCGTTGAAGTTCCTGCACTCGAAGACGACCAGCTTCCGGTCGGGGTCGGCGGTGAACTGGATGCCGTTCCCGACGAAGGCGTTACCGAGGTAGGCGAGGACCGTGTACTGCTCGCGGTCGGTGTCGATCCGCCGACTGCCGCACCACGAGTAGTACACGTCCCACGCGGTGTCGGTAGTGCGGTTGAGGAACGCGTCGGGGGTGAACGCTACGGCCATCGGCCCCGGGACCCGGCTACGGGGTGTAGTCGATGCGGAAGATGCCCGTGGCGTCCCAGGCGATGCCGAACGTGCCGTTGCTCGTCGACACGGGGTTGACGAAGTCGGCGAGGAACACGAGCTGGTCGGTGGCGTTCGTGCCGACGTTCGTGCGCAGCACTGCCGCCATCGCGTTGCTGATCGTCGTGTTCTCGGCCTCGACGTCCGCGGCGTCGAACACGAGCACCCCGGACGACACGGTCAGCTCGGTGCCCGTCAGCGCGACGCCGCCGGCCGACCAGCCGGTGCCGGTAACCTCGTTGGCGACCAGGTCCTCCCAGAACTCCATCGTGTCGAAGTTCGGGGTGGCCGAGTCGGAGATGAGGGCGAGCATGTTGTCCTCGGCCTCCAATGACTCGCCGGCCGTGTCGATCAGCATCTTCTCCAACGTCAGGCCGAACAGCCCGGACGCCGTGATCGCCATCGCTACTTGCCTCCCTGGACGGTGACGGACGTCTTGACGGCAGCCGGCTCGGCAGTAGCGGCGCCCACGGTGCCGCCGGGTGAACGGTGCATCGACCGGTACCGCTCGCGCGCCTGCCGGACCCGCTGCTTCAAGTCGCGGGATGCGCCGCCGGACGCCTTGGCGGCGATCAGCTCGTCCTCCAGCTCAGCCAGCTCGAGCCGGGCGCGCAGCTCGTCGGTCTTGCTCATGGTCTGCCTCCTGTGCGGCCTCGGACGGTGATGGTCTTGGGGGTGACGATCCCGTGCAGCTGGTCGTCGGTCTCGATCTGGGTGACGGTCCCGGAGTCGTCCACGGTGACCTTCGCTCGGCGCCCGTCGCGGAGCGTGACGGTGCGGACCCGGCGCCGGTGGCGCAGGAAGCTGAACGACCGGGCCACGAACAGGCCCGAGGCGGTGCGCTCCACGGCGGGCCTCCTAGCTGCGGGTGAGGAACATGGCCAGGAACTCGTCGAGGTGCACGGTCGAGAGGTCCACGCCGCTGTTCTGGTAGGCGACCGGCTCGACGTAGTCGCCGGCGGAGAGCACGAGCGCCCGGGTGGCTTGGATCCGAACCGGGTTGCCGTTCGTGCTGACGAAGTGCACCTGCATACCGCCGATCAAGGTGGTGCCGTTGACGCGGAGCGACACGCGCCGGACACCGGCGTTGCTGTTGTCATCGAACCGGACCGTGGCCATGAACAGGTAACGGCCGGGGGTCTGAGCGGTGATCCTCGACGTGTTGCTGACCGTCGAGTGCATCCCGTCGTTGTCGAAGTTCTCGGTCGGGGCGTTGAGGACCGTGGGGTCGTCGTGCTCGACGTTCTGGGTCCCGCTGCCAGCCACCGAGCAGACCGGGGGGTCGATCAGGAACTCGAAGTTGTCCCGGATCTGGTCGCCCCATGCGGAGGGCGCCACGCCCCCCGGCGACGGGTTGTGGATCGTGTTCAGGTCGACGTAGCTCACAGCCAGCCCTCCGGGTTCGCGTGGGCCTCGTCGCGTCGCCGGCCGATCAGCGCCCGATTCGCCTCGTTGCGCTCGACCACGGCCGCCAGGGACTCGCCCTTGAACGCCTCGGCGGCGGCCACCATCACGGCCTGACACCACTGGACGTCCGTGGCGGCCTTGTCGACGGCGGCGCGGGCCTCGGCCAGCTCGGCGCTGCGTTCCGGCCGCTCGCCGCGGCGAACGAGGTCCTGGTAGATCGCCGCGTAGGCGCGCTCGGCGTCGGCCTGCTTCACGCGGTGGACGGTGATCGCCGCCTTGGCCTCTCGGTACTGCGCGGCGAGACCTTCGTAGTCGTGCTCAGCCACGAAGCCCTCCAGGAGTAGAGGGGGCGGTCAGCCCCAGATCGTGTCGATGCCCCAGGCGGAGGTCCCCCAGATCCACGGGGTGAAGCCGGGGGTCTGGGCGAACCGGAACGACGTCACCCAGGTCACGCCCTGGACATCGTTCGTGATGCCGTCCACGTACAGCTCGGCCTCGGTCGCGGCGCCGGTGTGGAGCGGCCGGACCCGGACTGTGACCCGGTCGTGCAGCTCGAGCGCCTGGACGTTGTCGTCCCGCGAGTAGGTGGTGCGCCGGCTGGCGGTGACCGCCCGGATGCGGGTGCGGGGGTCCTTGTAGCGGGCGATCAGCCACTGGGCGGCCGACTGGGCGAGCGCCTTGGGGCCGATCGTATCGATCTGGTGGGAGCGCGGCCCGTAGTCCTCGATCGAGTCGTCGTCCCGGACGATGACCTGCTCGCTTTGGCCGGCCTGCCCCCAGGTGGCGGTGACCTCGTTGACGATCCCGTCCAGGCCGTTCGTTGCGACCTCCAGGCCCTCGGCCGGGTAGCGGATCACGCCGGTAGCGTCGGGGTCATCGGAGAACGTCGCCTGGCTGGTCGTCGACCGGCTGGCCAGGTAGTGGCGGTACCGGTTACGGAACCGGATCTTCCCGCCGTTGCGGTGGTCGACGTAGAGGTTGCCGCCCTCGGTGGCGACGACCTCGTGCAGGACCTCTAGGGCGTCCCGCTCGTAGGTGAGGACCGCGGGCATGACCACGGTGCCGTCGTCCAGGTCCCGGAGGCCGGCGGGGACCCCGACCCGGTCCAGCACCCAGTCGATCACCGCGTCGGTGGTCTCGCCGGCGAGCCGGTTGGCGGCGTCGACGATCGACTGGCGCTGGGTCTGGTTGAGCGCATAGTCGTACAGGGCAGCGGCGCCGATCCACCCATCCCAGTGCTGCACAGCGGCCAGACCTCGGCCCCCACCGAGGCTGATCCCGATCGGGTGTAGGGCGACGCCGGTCGTGGTGGAGGTCGTGAGGACGCCCGTGTCGACGGCGAGGCCGTCCTCGTTCCCTATGAACACGTGGCCGTCATAGGTGACCGGGCCGTCGGTCTCGTAGGTGATGCCCGACCCGTTGATCACCCACGTGTACCGCATCTTGCGGTCGGGGGTGATGTAGGCGAACGCTCCGGTGCCGGCGCCGGCACCGTTTCCGTTGGTCAGGGCCACCAGAACGCGGGCGTTCGTGGACGTGTGGGCGCCACGGCGGGCCTTGAAGGTCGCCACCCAGGTGATGTCCCTGGGGTCGGCGATGAGCGGCGAGCGGGTGACCTCCACCCGGGCCGGGAGCACTTCCTCCCCCGCCTCGGCGGTGAACTCGTTACCGGGCGAGAACTCGACCGACTCCCGGTCGCCGGGGAGCACGGGGACACCGCCCGTGTTCACGCTCCCGACCAGGAGCCCGTCCTCGTCGCCGGCCCGGTCAGGGACCTCCTCGGTGCCGACGTCGAGCACCCAGTAGCCGACCGGGTCCAGGTCGAGGACGGCGTGGTCGAACACGTCTGGGAGCTTCCTGCCCGAGACGACACCCAGGAGGTCGATCAGCTCGATCCGGCAGTTGCCGGTCTCCTTGGGGGCCAAGACGCGCTCCCAGCCGTTCTGGACGTAGCCGTAGAACTCGTCGGTGTAGGCAAGCGTGTCGACGTCCTGGGAACGGATCCGCACCGGCGTGAGCGGCAGCAGCAAGCCTGCGTAGCTGCTGCCCGGGTTGTCCGGGTCCAGCTCGCGGTCCCGGTCCCACAGGACGACCTCGGCGGTGCCGGGCGGGAAGTGGTCGAACTCGTTGTCGCGGCCGATCGTCCACGCCGCGGCCATGGCGCGCGTGCGGCCGTCCGGGCGCACGAGCTGGACCCAGTCCCCCGACGTGATCGTGTCCCGGTAGGTCTTCCCGAACGCGGCTTCGACGACGATCCGACGGTTCGTCACAGGCTCCGCCCCCGGATCGTCAGGGGGACCTTGTCCTGCCCGGCCTTGCGAAGCGCTCGGGACAGCCAGCGGGCCGCCTCGGCCTCGGAACCGACCACGGCGCCGGCGAGGCTGACCGTGATCGTCGGCGCGTACACCGACCCGACCTCGGTGCTGGCCGGGCGCATCGACTGGAGCATGTCGACGTCGTGCAGCCGGCCGAACCGCGGAACCTCCGGGAGGATCATCCCGTCCTCGTCGGGAATGAACAGCTCGGGGCGACGCTCGCCGACGACGTACGCACGGCCGGCCTTGACCGGGCCGCCCTTCTCCCGGTTCGTGAGCGCCCGGGCACGGTTCAGCTCGGCCTGGCCGTAGGACCGGAACGCGATGCTTACCGTGACCGACTTCGGCACCCGGTTCACGGCCGAGGTGACGGCGTCGATGTTGTTGATCGCGTCGCCGGTGCGCGAGGTAATGGTGACGTTGCGCCGGGACGGGATCCGGTTCGCAGAGTTGGTCACCCGGTCCAGCTCGTCGCGGGTGCGGCGGGAGCCCCGCTCGGACACGTTCGTGTTGCGCCGGTCCGGGATCGCGTGGGCGCGGTCGCGGACGATGTTCAGCTCGCCGGCGGTGCGGCGGGAGCCCCGCTCGGTCACGTCCGTGTTGCGGCTGGACGGGATCTGGTTGGCAGCGTCCCGGACGATATTCAGCTCGCCGGCGGTCATGCGGGCGCCCCGCTCTCCCACCGTGGCGATGTAGGGGGTGTCGGCGTAGTCCTCGCCGGTGTTGATCAGCGACTCGAACCGGAGCCGCAGGAAGTCGACGTCCTCGGCGGAAATGAGCCCCTGCTCGGACCAGCGCTGCAGCGCCGCCCGGGCCTCTTCGATGGTCACGTCGCCATTCTCGACCGCGGCAGCCAGGTTGATGAGGGCCTGTTCCTGCCCCACCGCGGCCTGGGCGGTGCCGTAGATGGCGTCGTTCAGCTGCCGCTGCGCCTCGGCGTACTCGGCGCTGTTGCGGCCGTGCTCCCGAGCAGCCTCGGCCACCGCGGCCTCGGCCTCGGCGCGGGTCACGAGGGCGTCCCGGACGCCCTGGTTGGCCGAGATCAGCCCGAACAGGGGGTCGAACTGGGCGGCGAGCGCGTCGGCCTGGGCGTTCAGGGCCTCGACGGCCCGGCTCACGGCCGTGGCCTGCTCGTTGTACGCCTCGGCACCCTCCTCGACCGCCGCGGTGTTGGCCTCCTGGTCGGCGACCGCCTGCTGGTCAGCGGCCCGCTTCTGCTCGATCTTCTGGCGCATCCAGTCGATCTGCTCGGCGGAGAAGCCGGCAGCCTCGGCCTGTTCCATGAACCGCTCGGCGGCGGCCAGGTTCGACTCGACCAGGTCGTCGAACATGCCGTCGACGGCGGCCATGGCCCGCAGGTCGCCGTTCAGGGCGTCCTCCAGGCGCTCAGAGGCGTCACCGGTGGCCAGGAACCGGGTGGTCAGCTCGTCGATCTCGCGGCGGACCGCAGCGTCGTTCGCTGCCTCGATCGCTGCGGCGATGCCGGCGATCGCGGTGGCAACACCAGCGGCCACCGACAGGCCCCGGAGCTTCCCGCCGAGCGTGCCGGCGGTGCCGGAGAACGCTGAGGCGGCGGCGTCAGCGTTCCGGAAGCCGGAGATGAACCGGCCGGCGAAGTCGACGCTGCTCGAAACGGCCTTGGAGATGGCCGAGATCGCCTGAATGACCCGGCCGCCGGCCGAGATGATCGGGCCGATCGCGGCGGCGATGGCGGCGAACGCGATGATGGCCTGCTGGGCGCCCTTGGGGAGCTGGGAGAACGCGTTGAGGACGTCGCCGACGAACCCGAGCACGTCGGCAGCGATGGGGGCGATGACGTCGCCGATCCGGATCAGGGCTGCCTGCAGCTCGGCGAACGCTCGGGCGTTCTGGGCGCCCATCGTCTCGGCCCACTTCTCGAACGCAGCCTCGGTCCGGCCGGCGGAGTTGTTCAGCTCGTCGAAGATCCCCCGGACCTCTTCGACGTTCTGGCCGGTGAGCGACAGACCGGCCTGGACGGCCTGGACGTCCTCCAGGAACGCCACGAACCCTGCGTCCCCCAGGCTCTCCTTGAGGGTTTCCAGGGTGCCGAGCAGGCCCCGCTCGGCGATCATGCTGCGGATGTCGTCCAGGCTGATCCCGACGGCGGCCAAGCGTTCCTGGGCCTGCTGCGACGGGCGCAGCAGCTTGGACATGAGGTTCTGCATGAGCGTGGTCGCCGCGGCCGCGTCGTTACCCGACAGCGACAGCGCGGCGAGACCAGCGCCGACGTCCTGGAACGAGATACCCAGCTCGGATGAGATCGGGAGCAGCCGGCCCATCTGCTGGGCCAGCTCGGCCGGCTCGGCCTTGCCGGCCTCGGCGGTGGCGACCAGAACGTCTGTCGCCTCGGCTGCAGAGAGGCCCGAGGCGGCGTAGGCGTTCATGGCGGACGACACCGCATCCGCGATCTGGGCGGTCGAGCCGAGGCCGGCGGCCGACGCCTTGGCGGACATCTCCAGGGCGTCCATCGCCTCTGCGCCGTCGAGGCCGGAGGACCGGAGGAAGTACAGGGCCTCGGCCAACTCCTGGGGGGCCTTGCCGGTCTCGCCGGCGAGGTCGAGGACGGAATCCTTGAGATTGCCGATCTCGCCGGCGCTGACCCCGGCGAGCTGGTGCATCTCCTGGAAGACCTTGTCGAAGTCGAGCGCCGCCTTAGTGGCGGCGGCGCCGACTGCGACCAAGGGCAGGGTGATGTTGCGGGTGAGCGAGTCGCCCAGCTCGGCGGTGGAGCGACCGAGCTGCCGCCACCGGTCGGCCGACTTCGCGACGTCATCGGTCGACTTCCGGGCCTTGCCCATGGCCGCCTGGTAGTCGTTGATGACGGCGCGCAGCCGGACGGTGACTGTGCGATCGGCCATCGGTCAGCCTCCGTGTCCGTTCCGGTGGACGGGGCGGATGGCGAAGTAGGTGCCGGGCGGCAGGCGGCCCTTGTTCGCTTCCGCTTCGTTGCGCTCAGCCACCTCGCGGGACATGCACGACCAGCAGCGGGTCCGCTCGGCGACGTAGGTGGGGGCGTCGTCCTCGTGGGCCATGGACTCGTCGCGGGGCTGCCCGCAGCCGGGGCAGCGGAGCGCGTCCTCGTCCTGCCACTCGAACGCGGCCTCGCGGTCGTCCTCTGACCACCCCTCGGTGAGGGTTTCGGAGTGGGTCAGTCGTCCGGCGTCGTCGTAGAAGTACCGGGTGACGCTCCGTCGTGGTCCGCCGAGGAACCAGCTGCGAGGTATGCCGCGAGGGCCGCAGTAGTCGAGGATCTGGCGTTCGGATCGACTCTGTCGATAGCTGCCGCCAGCACGGATTTTGGGACCAGGATCTCCCCCTGGACCTCGATCACGGCGGCGAAGAGCTTTTGGATCTCGCCGTCCGGCAGGGTCTCGGCCAGGCGGTTGGCCTGCTCCAGCTCCAGCTTCGGCTTGTAGCTCGCCAGGGCGATTGCCGGGACGACGAACGTCTCCAGGTTGACGTCCAGGCGGTCCTCGCGCCGCTGCTGCTCGGTGGGCGGATGCTGGCGCTTGAGGTCCTGCCATCGGCGCCGCGGGACAGCCCGGAAGTAGAACGTGCGGGACTCTTCCTCGATGCGGCGCTCGATGGCGGCGACCTCGGCCTTGAGCCGCGATACCTCGGGGTCGCGCATGACGTCCCCCGCCTCCTGGGCGGCGGCGTTCAGCGCTGCGTCCAAGGCTGCGTGCTCGGCCACCAGCGACCCCTTCGGGCACACCTTGACGGGCACCACCTGGGGTTCGTAGCCGGCGATGAACTCGTCGATGTCGAAGTCGTCGGTCATGTCAGGAGGCGACGACCTCGGCGTCGAGAGCGGGTTCCTCGGACCCGTAGATGCGGACCATGAACCGGGCCTGCTCGTTCGAGGCGGGGGCGACCGGCTGCCGCACACCGACCGTGCCGGGGTAGACCTCGACGGGCTGACCGGCCTGCCAGGCGACATCCGCGTCGATGCCACGGCGCACGACCAGCGCCCCGGTCTCGCCGCGGGTGTTGAACAGGTCCCAGGCGACGTCCGTGTCGCCGCCGTCGGTGTTGCGGCGCTTCATCGTCAGCTCGATCTGGACGCCGTAGGAGCCGGGGAGCGTGGCGTCGAACGTCTCGCACAGGGCGCCGTCCTCCACCTCGTTCTCGTTGAACGTGATCCCGAGGCCGTCCTTGGTCAGGTGGCACTCGATGTCGTCCGCCGCTCCGAGCTCGGACAGCGCAATGAAGTTCTTGTCGGCGAAGGTCCCCCAGGCGACCTTGATGTTGCCGTCGTTGACATACCGGGGCATGGCTGCACCTCCTGGACGCGCTAGACCCCGCCTCTTTGGCGGGGCCTGTTGCTAGGAAGGGGTCGGTGTTGGGTTGTGGGTGGGTGGTTAGAGCTGGGAGAGAATGAACTGCGCCTGCGCCTGCGCGTGCACGGCCGGGAACACGGTCGCCGGATCGTGGCCGACGTCACCCAGCGGGATCGCCCGGATCCCGGTCGCCTCGGCGAACGGGCGGATGTCCTGCTCGAGGCTGATCAGCGGGTCGTTGGTCGAGTAGTAGATGCGGACCCGGTCGGCGAACTCGGCGATCGCCTCGGTGTTGGCCGAGGGGTCGCGGTCGGCGACGTTGGCGGACCAGTCGCCGCCGTAGGCGTCGTCCATCGACTCGGTGAGGAACCCGATCCGGTGGTAGATGTTGTCGTAGGCGACGCCAGGCACCCGCAGGACGAGCGCGCCGATGCGGCCGGTGTTGCGCCACGCCCAGTTCAGGGCGGTGCCGCCGCTCATGGAGTCGCCGATCCACGAGACCTTGCTGACGTCCGCGTCCCAGGTGGACTCGGCCCAGTCGATGACAGCCTCGGCCATGGCGAGGAAGGTGTCGTTTCCCCAGGTGTCGCCGCCGAGGTCGGCTGCCACCACGACGCAGCCGGCGTCGGCGAGGAGGTCGAGGTCGCGGCGCCAGCTCGGGTCGGTGTTGTAGTCCCAGGCGGTGCCGCCGGCGCCGTGGCCGACGATCACGAGGGGACCGCCCCCGCCGTAGCTCGAGCCGACGAAGACCAGGTGTCGCTCGTCGGGGGCGTAGGCGCCGATGCCTGCCGAGCGAAGCGCCACGGGTCACACTCCTAGGACGACGAGGCGAGCTGGGCCGGACTGGGATGCCTCGACGTCGACGGTTCCGGCCGAGGCGTAGGCGAACAGCTGGTAGTCGCCGGGACTGTTGGCCGGGAGGCGCGCCCAGGGTGAGCAGGTGAGGACGGGGTCGCCCAGGAGGCCGCCGACCGGCGGGTCGCCGCCGCGCTGGGCCTGGTGGGTTGCTACGGCCTCGGCGAGCGACGTCGAACCGGTCGGGGCGATAGCGGCGCCGCACACCTCATCGTCGGCGGAGAGCTGCAGAGGGGCGACACCGAACAGGTAGACGGGGCGGGCGAGCTGCGGGACCGTGACCACGGTGTTGGCGATGGCCTTGAGGCCGAAGTCGCCGGTCAGGCCCGTTACCGGGGACGTGACCTCCGCGGCGTCCAGCTCGTTCGACGGCTCCGGGGTCGGGAGCGGGTCGACCGCCTCGTCGAGGATGTCCAGCTCGTCGTACGGTCCGCCGCCGGCCGGGACGATGAGCGACCGGGCCGGGCCCTCGTTGCCCCGGAGCATGACGACGCGGGACCAGCGGGTGCCGGCCGGTTCGATGTCCACGTTCGCGGGCAGGTCGATCGTGTAGTCGCCCTCGGCGTCAAGGTCGACGTCCTCGTAGTCCACGATCACCCGGCCGGCGTTCGTGTCCCACGCCTGGGTCACGTGGCGGCCGTTGGAGTCCACGAGCCGAAACCGGACGCGCACGCGGCCGGCGCCGGCGGAGCCGCCGCTTGGCTTGACGACCCTTCCTGTCACCGTCGGCATCTAGGCGCCTCCTGGGGTGGACTCGACCCGGTAGCGGGGAGTCGCAATGAACACGGGGGGCTGCACGGTGTCGTCCCGGCGGGCGCCTCCGCCGGCCATGTCGGCCCACACGCGGGAGATGTGCCGGCCAGGGACCACGAGCGGCTGCCCGAGAATGATCGAGTTCACGCGGTCGACAGTCGCTTCGCACTGGGCGCGGGTGGCGCCGACGCAGGTGACCTGCCAGATCAGGGAGGCGTCGTCGTCGGGGCAGCCGAGCGGGCCGTCGAAGATGCCGCCGGTGAGCGGGACGACGATCACGTACGGTCTGAACGCCGAGGCGCCGGGGGTCTGCTGCCAGCCCCAGCCCTTGCCGCCCGGCTCAGTCGGGTAGCCGCCGTCGAACACGAACAGGTCAGGGTCCGCGTCGAGGGCGTCCACGATCGCCGAGGTGTGGGCGTGGAACTTCGCTAGGTCAGCCATCGGCGCTCACCCCCGGGGTTGCGCTGGCGCCGGTGCTGCGGCCGAGCGGGTTCACGGCCTTCGCGATCGCGTCCGGGTAGGACTGGTGGGCCGGTTCGATCGCTGGGGTCATGAACGGCTG
>DATGPY010000047.1:0-3182 GCA_035304465.1 Acidimicrobiales bacterium
GAGTGGTGCACCGCCTGGGCGGTCGGCCACGCCAGCGCCGAGGAGTGCGACGAGCTGGGCATGAGCGAGGCCCAGCGCCTCGCCGCCCGCCGGGCGCTCGAGGGCCTCGGCGTGCGCCCCGACCGGGTGCTGCTCGACGGCCGGTGGGACTTCGTCGGCGGCGGCATCGCCGAGCGCATCGTCGGCGGCGACGCCCGCTGCCTGTCGATCTCGGCGGCGTCGATCCTGGCCAAGGTCACCCGCGACCGCATCATGGTCGCCGAGGACGAGGACCACCCCTGGTGGTGGTTCGCGCACAACAAGGGCTACCCGTGCCCCCGTCACAAGGCGGTGCTGCGGGGGCTCGGGCCGTCGGCCATCCACCGCCGCAGCTGGGTGTTCATGGACGGGCTGCCGTGGTCGGGGGTGCCCCGGCTGGTCCGTCCCGACCCGCAGGGCACGCTCTTCGACTGACGCGGACCCGCGGGCGGCCCGGTCCGCACCGGCGGGTTCCCGGCTCGCGGGCGGCCACCGGTAGCCTCGGCCCCATGCGCCGCCGCCCCCTCGCCGTCGCGCTCGTGGCCTGGACGTTCTTCGTCTGGACCACCCGGATCGCCAACATCTGGCGCGACGAGGCGCTCACCACCGGCGAGAAGTGGGGCCGCACCGGCCTGGCCGTCAGCTTCACCGTGCTGGCGCTCGCCGTCGTCGTCACGCTGTGGCGCCGGGCCCGCCAGGCGTCGCTGGTGGCGGTGGGGGCGCTGGCTGGCTGGTCGGTCGTCGTGTGGGTGGTGCGCGACGTGCGCATCGTCGCCGCCGACCACGGCGCGGGCTTCAAGGCCGTCCACACCGTGCTGGCCGTGGTGTCCATCGCCCTGGCGGCGCTCGCCTGGCGGGAGGCGCGCCGGGCCGCGGCACCGCCGGCCGGGGCGCCCGGCCGCGACGGCGCCGGGGCGGCGCCCCGCCCACCGGTGCCGACGCCCTGACCGGGCCGGCGCCGGCGTGACCGCCCGTCAGGTGGCGTGGTCGCGCGCGGGGCTCAGGCGGACGTCCAGGGCCAGGGTCAGGCAGCGGCACCCGCCGCCGGCCTTGAGGAATTCGTCGACCCGGCACTCGACCACCTCGAACCCCCAGGCCTCGAGCTGGCGCCCGACGCGCACCGGCGTGGTCGGCATGACGACCGTGCGGCCGACGACCACCGAGTTGGCGCAGAACGACAGCGCCTCCTCCACGGTGAGCACCAGCGGCTCGGGCACGAGCGCCTCGATCACCTTGCGGCCGTAGATGTCCCAGCCCGAGGGGGCGACGATCGCCCGCCGGCCGTCGAGCGGGCAGAAGGTGAGGTCGAGGTGGTAGAGGCGGGGGTCGACCAGCTGCACGACCCGCACCGGGATGCCGAGCAGCTGCGACAGCGCGGTGGCCGCGGCGGCGTCGGACCGGAACGAGTAGCCCGACACCAGCACGGTGCGGCCGCCGTCGGGCGTGAACGGCAGGGCGTCGCCGGCGCCCTCGTGGTCGAGCTGGTCGGGGAGGCGCTCGATCCGCCAGCCCCGGCGGGCGAACCAGTCGATGTCGACGGCGGTCTCGGGTTGGCGCTCGGGGTGGCGGAAGTGGCTGGGCACGAACCGGCCGGGGCGACCCGATCCGTCGGGCGTCGCGTCGACGATGCCGGCGTTGGCCGTGAACACGAGGTCGGGCAGGCCGGGTCGGGAGGGCATGATCTCGACCTCGGCCCCGGCCGCCTGGAGGGTGTCGACCAGTCGCTCCCACTGGGCGAAGGCGGCGTCGGCGTCGACGGTCACGTCGGTGCGCATCCAGGGGTTGATCTCGTAGAGCACCCCGAAGTGCCGGGGCGGGCACATGAGGTAGCGCCGGCCCCAGGCGAGCGTGCTGCTCACGGCTGGCCCATCAGCTGGTCGGCCAGCTCGCGGATGAACAGCCCGACGTCGGTCACGATGCCCAGCGCCTGGTGGCTGCCCCGGTCGGCCAGCTTGGTGACCACGGCCTGGTTGATGTCGACGCAGAAGGTCTCCACCCCGGCCGGCAGGCAGTTGCCGGTGGCGATGGCGTGCAGCGTCGAGGCCAGCATGAGCGCCACCTGCACGCCGGCGATGTGCTCGCGCATGGCGTCGGCGGCGGCCACCGTGTCGGTGATGACGTCGGGCAGCGGCCCGTCGTCGCGGATCGACCCGCCGAGCACGAAGGGCACGCCCCGCCGGACGAGCGCCCGCATGACGCCGCCGGTGACGTAGCCGGCCTCGACCGCGGCGGCGATCGACCCGTGGCGGCGCACCTCGTTGATGACTCGCAGGTGGTTGGCGTGGCCGCCCTCGGTGGGCGTGCCCTCCTCGACCGACACGCCGAGCGAGGTGCCGAGCACGTTGGCCTCGATGTCGTGGGTGGCGAAGCCGTTGCCGGCGAACAACACGTCGACCCAGCCGGCCTCGACCATCCGGGCCAGCTCGGGCCCGCCGCCGGTGTGGATGACCGCCGGGCCGGCCACCACCAGGATCTTCCCGCCCCGCTCGCGGCAGGCCCGCAGGCGGTCGGCCACCTGGGCGACGAGCAGGCCCTTGGGCTTCTCGGAGGACACCTCCGAGCCCATGAACTCGAACACCTGCGTGTCGCGGGGGCGGGCGGGCGCCTCGACCCGGACCCCGTCGCTGCCCACGACGACCAGGTCGCCGGCCTTCACCCGGTGCATCGGGACCGTGACGGCCCGGTCGCCCCGCACGACGAGGCCGCAGTCCATCTCCGGGTTCTCGATCGGCACCCAGCGCCCGTCCACCCGGACCTCGCCCGCGAGGTTGGTCGTCGAGTAGAAGCCGGCGGGCAGGACGCCGTCGCGCTCGGCCGGCACCAGGGTGGCGTCGGGCAGCACGGTGCGGTTGGCGCCGTGCACCTGCAGGTCGTCGAGCACCGGGCCGAGGACCTCGTCGTCCCCGGTGACGGCGATGACCGCCCGGCTGGGGTCGACGTTGGTCTTGCCGATGGACACGTCGAGGATCTCGTAGTCGCACCCGGCCTCGAGGATGGTGTCGAGGATCTTGGGCAGCAGCAGCGAGTCGAGGATGTGCCCGGTCACCTCGATGGTCTCGGTAGCCATGTGCGACCTCCTGGCGTCCGCGCGCCGTTGCGCGTTTCGGGTGGGCGGTGACCGCAGGGATATCATGCCGCCCGCCATGGGACAGCCGATCACCGTC
>DATGPY010000048.1:0-4179 GCA_035304465.1 Acidimicrobiales bacterium
GCGCTTCGCCCACCGCTACCGGTGGCAGCTCCTGGCCTACCTGGGCGTCATCGTGGTGGCGGCGGTCGTGCAGCTCGTGCCGCCCCTGCTGTTCCGGGAGATCATCGACGTCGCCATCCCCCGGGGCGTCGACCGGGGCGACTCGGGTCTGCTGCACCTGCTGGCGGTGCTGGCCGTCGTCGTGGCCGTGGCGAGCGCCGTGCTCGCCGTGGTCGAGCGGTGGCTCTCGGCCCGCATCGGCGAGGGCGTCATCTACGACCTGCGGGTCGCGGTGTTCGACCACGTCCAGAACATGCCGCTCGGCTTCTTCACCCGCACCCAGACGGGCGCGCTGACCAACCGGCTGAACAGCGACGTCATCGGCGCCCAGCGGGCGCTGACGACGACCATCGGCGGGGTGGCGTCCAACGTCATCACCCTGGCGACGACGCTCGTGGCCATGGCGGCGCTGGAGTGGCGCCTGACCCTGCTGTCGCTGGTCGTGCTGCCGCTGTTCATCGTCCCGGCCCGGCGGGTGGGGCGCCGCCTGCAGGCGGTCACCCGGCGCCAGATGGACCTCAACGCGTCGATGAACACGACGATGACCGAGCGGTTCAACGTCTCGGGCGCGCTGCTGGTCAAGCTGTTCGGCCGCCGGGAGGACGAGTCAGCCTCGTTCTCGGCCCGGGCCGACGGGGTGCGGCGCAACGGCATCCTCGCCGCCCTCTACGGGCGGACCTTCTACATCGCGCTCACGCTGGTGGGGGCGATCGGCACCGCGCTCGTCTACTGGGTCGGCGGCATGCAGGTCGTGGACGGGACGCTCACGCTGGGGACGCTCGTCGCCCTGGCCGCCTACGTCACCCGGCTGTACGGGCCGCTGACCTCGCTCAGCAACGCCCACGTCGACCTGCTGACCGCCATGGTCAGCTTCGAGCGGGTGTTCGAGGTGCTCGACGCGCCGCTGCCGCTCGCCGACCGGCCGGGTGCCGTCGACCTCACCGACGTGCGGGGCCGGGTCGAGTTCGACGACGTCCACTTCGCCTACCCCGACCAGGTCATCGTGCCGACGCTCGAGCTCGGCCCCGAGGTCGGCCTGGGTGCCGGGGCCCGGCGTCACCCGGACGGCGACGGCGCGGCGGCGGACGGCGGGGACCCCGTGGACGGGGAGGCCCCCGGGGGCGGCGCGGCGCCGGTGGACGGCGACGGCGAGGACGACCCGACGCTGCGGGCGGCCGTCGAGGGCGACGCCCGGCACGCGGGCGCCGGGCGCGAGGTGCTGCACGGGATCACGGCGACCATCGAGCCCGGCCAGCTCGTCGCCCTGGTGGGGCCGTCCGGCAGCGGCAAGACGACACTGTCGCTGCTCATCCCCCGGCTCTACGACGTCACCCGGGGCGCCGTGCGGGTCGACGGCCACGACGTCCGCGACGTCACCCAGGAGTCGCTGCGGGCCGCCATCGGCGTCGTCACCCAGGACCCGCACCTGTTCCACGACACGGTCGCCAACAACCTCCGCTACGCCCGGCCCGACGCCACCGACGCCGAGATCGAGGCCGCGGCCCGGGCCGCGCAGATCCACGACGTCATCGCCGCGCTGCCCGACGGCTACGACACGGTGGTGGGCGAGCGGGGATACCGGCTCTCCGGCGGCGAGAAGCAGCGGCTGGCGATCGCCCGCATGCTGCTGAAGGACCCGGCCATCGTCATCCTCGACGAGGCGACCAGCCAGCTCGACAGCGAGAACGAGGCGGCGATCCAGCGGGCGCTGGCCGAGGCGCTGGCCGGGCGGACGAGCATCGTCATCGCCCACCGGCTGTCGACCATCACCAGCGCCGACCAGATCCTGGTCGTCGACGACGGCCGGCTGGTCGAGCGGGGCCGCCACGCCGACCTGCTGGCCGCCGGCGGCCTGTACGCCGACCTCTACCGGACGCTGGTGCGGGAGGAGGCCGGCGTGCGGCCCGACGCCTCCGTCGGTCTTGCCTGAGCGGGAGCGGCCGGCGGCTCTCCGCCGGCGGACCGGCGGGAGCCCCGGTCAGCCCTGGACCCGGCTCTTCAGGAAGGCGATGTCGTCCTTGCGGCCCTCGTCCGCCGTCTCGCAGATCACCGGGGCGCCGGCGGCGGTGACCACCGCGACCAGCAGCTCGGGGTCGATCGTGCCGGTGCCGATGTTGGCGTGGCGGTCGCGGCCCGAGCCGGCGGGGTCCTTGGAGTCGTTGCAGTGGACGAGGTCGATGCGACCGGTGATGGCCTTGATGCGCTCGACGGCGTCGATCAGGGCCTCCCCCGCCGCCCAGGCGTGGCAGGTGTCGAGGCAGAAGCCGATGCCGGTGTCGCCGATGTGCTCCCAGAGCCGGGCGATGGTGTCGAAGTGGCGGGCCATCGCGTGGTCGCCGCCGGCCGTGTTCTCCAGGTAGATCGGCACGTCGGTCTCGATGCTGTCGAGGCCCTTGCGCCAGCGGAGGAACCCGGCCTCGGGCTCGTCGTCGGCGGTCACGTGGCCGCCGTGGACGACGACCGCGGCCGCACCGATCTCGGCGGCGGCGTCGCAGGTCTGCTGCAGGACCTTGCGGGAGGGGATCCGCACCCGGTTGTTCGGCGAGGCCAGGTTGATGATGTAGGGCGCGTGCACGTAGATGGGCACCGGCGAGGCCCGCAGCTGCTCGGCGTCCTCGCGGGGCTGCGGCTTCTTCCAGCTCTGCGGGTTGCCGAGGAAGATCTGCACGACGTCCGCGCCCTCGGCGGCGGCGATGCCGAGGGGGTCGGACGCCTTCACATGCGATCCGATGAGCACGCCCCCACCCTAGAGGGCCGCGGTCGCCCCGGGGTCGGTGGAGAGGACCCGGCCGACACACCCGAGGGGTACCCCGTTAGGGTATGGGCGTGGCCGGCTACAGCATGACGAAGGACGACTACCTGCGCCGCCTGCGCCGCATCGAGGGGCAGGTCCGGGGCCTGCAGCGCCTCATCGAGGAGGACACGTACTGCATCGACGTGCTCACGCAGATCTCCGCGGTGACCAGCGCGCTGCAGAGCGTCGCGGTCGGCCTGCTGGACGAGCACCTCCACCACTGCGTCTCCGACGCCCTGTCGTCGGGGTCCCCGGACGCCGCCGCCAAGGTGGCCGAGGCGACGCGGGCGATCGAGCGCCTGGTCAAGAGCTGACGCCCCGCCCACCGGGCCCGGGGCGTCGGGCACCGCGGGCCCGGTGGGGTCCGCCCGGCACGGCGGGAAGGTGACGTTCGGCCCTGCTGGGAGGGGGGCGGCGGGGGCACGGTGGGGTCGTGACCACGACGATGTCGCCCCCTGGCCGGACCGAGGTCACGGCGCCCACCGTGGGCACGGCGCCGGCACCGCGGTCCCGACGCCGGTGGACCGGCTGGCGCGACGGGCTCGACGCGGTCTGCGGCCTGGCGGTGATCGCGGCGGCCGCGATCACGCCGTTCGGTCGTCCGGCGCGCAACCGCTGGGGGATGGGCGAGGCCGCCGACCGCCGGTTCCCGGGTGACGACCTGATCGACGCGCCCCGGTGGCAGTGGGCCCACGGCGTGGAGGTCGAGGCGCCGGCCACCGCGGTGTGGCCCTGGGTGGCCCAGGTCGGCGCCGACCGTGCCGGCTTCTACAGCTACGCGGCGCTCGAGAACCTCGCCGGCTGCGGCGTGCGCAACGCCGAGGAGGTCCGCCCCGCGTGGGCGCACCGGCCCGGCGACCGTCTGGTCCTGCACCCGAGGCTCCCGGCGCTGGAGGTGGTCGGCGTCGTGCCCGGGCGGTGGCTCCTGGCCTACGGCGAGCCCTCGGCCGAGGCCATGCGCTGCGGTCGGCCCTGGGTGGCGGTCACCTGGCTGCTGCTGGTCGAGGACCTCGGCGCCGGCCGGAGCCGTGTCGTCAGCCGCTACCGGTGCGCGACCTCCGACGACCTGGCCACCCGCCTCCGGTTCGGCCCCGCGCTGGTCGAGCCCGTCGCCTTCGCCATGGACCGGCGCATGCTCCTCGGCGTGAAGGCGCGGGCCGAGCGTCACCCACCCCCGGCGCCCCCCGGCCGCGCGCCGTCCGTCGAGCACGGGTCGGTGCGGCCCCGGGCCGGCGGCGACGGACGGCCGGCCCGGACCGCGGCCCGGCAGCACCACGGCGGCGGTGCCACCGCTGCCCCCCGGCGGCTGCCGGGCCCGGTCCGGTCGACGTGGCGGGCGCTGGCCC
>DATGPY010000049.1:0-5806 GCA_035304465.1 Acidimicrobiales bacterium
CACCGAGCTGGGCCGCCTCATCCAGACCCTCGAGGAGGAGATGCACGAGGCGGCGGCCGAGCTGCGCTTCGAGTACGCGGCCCGGCTGCGCGACGAGATCAACGAGCTGCGCCGCGAGCTGCGCGAGGCCGGTGTCTGAGCACCCGTCGACCCATGCGAACATCCGTTCCTGCCCGCCGGCGACCCGATAGCCTTTTCCGCCGTGGCTGAGTCGCTGGTCATCCGGGGCGCGCGCGAGCACAACCTCCGCAACGTCAGCCTCGAGCTCCCCCGCGACCGCCTGATCGTCTTCACCGGGCTGTCGGGGTCGGGCAAGTCGTCGCTCGCCTTCGACACCATCTACGCCGAGGGGCAGCGGCGGTACGTCGAGTCGCTGTCGGCCTACGCCCGGCAGTTCCTCGGGCAGATGGACAAGCCCGACGTCGACTTCATCGAGGGCCTGTCGCCGGCCATCTCGATCGACCAGAAGAGCGCCTCCCGCAACCCGCGCTCGACGGTCGGCACCATCACCGAGGTCTACGACTACCTCCGCCTGCTCTACGCCCGCATCGGCGTGGCTCACTGCCCGACCTGCGGCGCCGAGGTCACCCGCCAGACGCCCCAGCAGATCGTCGACCGGGTCATGGAGCTGCCCGAGGGCACGCGGTTCCAGGTCCTCGCCCCGGTCGTGCGAGGCCGCAAGGGCACCTACGAGACCCTGCTGGCCGACCTCGCCGCCCAGGGCTTCGCCCGGGCCCGCGTCGACGGGCGGCTGGTCGAGACGTCCGAGCGCATCGAGCTGGCCCGCTACGAGCAGCACACGATCGAGGTCGTCGTCGACCGCCTGGTGCGGCGCGACGGCATCGAGCGGCGCCTCACCGACTCGCTGGAGACGGCGCTGAAGCTGGCCGACGGCGTGGCCGAGGTCCAGATCGTGCCCCGGGAGGGCGGGGCCGACCGGGTGCCCGGCGGGGGAGAGCCCGACCACCCCACGCCCGGCGGCGCCACGGCCGACGAGGCCGGCCCCGAGACGCTCACCTTCTCGCAGCACCTGGCCTGCCCCAACGGCCACGGCAGCTTCGACGAGCTGGCGCCTCGCAACTTCTCGTTCAACTCGCCCTACGGCGCCTGCGAGTCCTGTGACGGCCTCGGCACCCGGTACGAGGTCGACCCCGAGCTGGTCGTGCCCGACCCCGACCGCAGCCTGGCCGACGGTGCCATCGCGCCGTGGGCGAGCGGGCACCAGCGGTACTTCCAGCGCCTGGTCGCGGCGGTGGCCGATGAGCTGGGCATCGACCTCGACGCCCCGTTCAGGTCGCTGACGGCCAAGCAGCGCCGGGCCCTGCTCTACGGCACCGGCGTCGGCAAGGTCTGGGTGCGGTTCCGCAACCGCTACGGCCGCGAGCGCACCTACCACGCCAACTACGAGGGCGTCATCCCCTACCTGCAGCGCCGGCACGCCGAGGCCGAATCCGACGCCGTGCGCGAGCAGGTCGAGGGGTACATGCGCGAGGTGCCCTGCCCGGCCTGCGGGGGTGCCCGGCTCAAGCCCCTGTCGCTGGCGGTCACCATCGGCGGCCACTCGATCGCCGACATCTGCGACATGTCCATCGGCGAGGCGGCCAAGGTGCTCGCCTCCCTCGAGCTGACCGAGCGCGAGCGGCTCATCGCGGAGCGGGTCATCAAGGAGATCAACGCCCGCATGGGATTCCTGCTCGACGTCGGCCTCGACTACCTCACGCTGTCGCGCTCGGCCGGCACGCTGGCCGGCGGCGAGGCCCAGCGGATCCGGCTGGCGTCGCAGATCGGCTCCGGCCTGGTGGGCGTGCTCTACGTGCTGGACGAGCCGTCCATCGGCCTCCACCAGCGCGACAACCGCCGGCTCATCGACACGCTGCTGCGACTGCGCGACCTCGGCAACACCGTCCTGGTCGTCGAGCACGACGAGGACACCATCCGGGTGGCCGACCACGTCGTCGACATCGGCCCCGGCGCCGGCGAGCACGGCGGCGAGATCGTCCACAGCGGCCCGGTCGACGAGCTGATGCGCAACGAGCGCTCGATCACCGGCCAGTACCTGTCGGGCAAGCGCCGCATCCCGGTGCCGGAGAAGCGCCGCACGCCGAGCGACCGCTGGCTGACCGTGCGGGGCGCCCGCCAGAACAACCTGAAGGACATCGACGTTCGCTTCCCGCTGGGCTGCTTCGTGGCGGTCACCGGCGTGTCGGGGTCGGGCAAGTCGACCCTGGTCAACGACATCCTCTACCGGGCCCTCATGCAGAAGGTGTACCGGTCGAAGACCCCGCCGGGCCTCCACCGGCGCATCGAGGGCGTCGAGCACGTCGACAAGGTCATCGACATCGACCAGTCGCCCATCGGCCGGACGCCACGGTCGAACCCGGCCACCTACACCGGCGTGTTCGACCACATCCGCAAGCTGTTCGCCCAGACCCACGAGGCCAAGGTGCGCGGCTACCTGCCGGGGCGGTTCAGCTTCAACGTGAGCGGCGGCCGCTGCGAGGCGTGCGCCGGCGACGGCACGATCAAGATCGAGATGCACTTCCTGCCGGACGTCTACGTCCCGTGCGAGGTCTGCAAGGGCGCCCGCTACAACCGCGACACGCTCGACATCACGTTCAAGGACCGCAACATCGCGGACGTCCTCGCCATGAGCTGCGAGGAGGCGCTCGAGTTCTTCGCCAACCAGCCGGCGATCGCCCGCCACCTGCAGACGCTGGTCGACGTCGGCCTGGGCTACGTGCGCCTCGGCCAGCCGGCCACCACGCTGTCGGGCGGCGAGGCGCAGCGGGTGAAGCTGGCGAGCGAGCTGGCCAAGCGCTCGACCGGCCACACCCTCTACATCCTCGACGAGCCCACCACCGGCCTGCACTTCGAGGACATCCGCCGCCTGCTCGCCGTGCTCTCCCGATTGGTCGACCAGGGCAACACGGTCATCGTCATCGAGCACAACCTCGACGTCATCAAGACGGCCGACCACATCATCGACCTCGGACCGGAGGGCGGCGCCGGGGGCGGCACCGTCGTCGCGACCGGCACGCCCGAGGAGGTCGCGGCCACGCCCGCGAGCTGGACCGGCCAGTTCCTGGCCCCTCTCCTCGAGCGCGGCTGACCCTCGGCAGGCCGCACCGGGTCGTGGACGGGACCGCCCGCGCCCCCGCCGTCGGTCGCGGGCGGTGCGCGCGGCGCCCGGATCGGGTATCCAGTGGCCACCTGATCGTCGGCGAGGACGGAGCAGCATGAGCGACCAGCAGGAGCACCGCCCGCGCCTCTTCACGGTCGAGCCGTGGAGCGTCACCGAGCCCGAGCTGCACCTCGACGCCCTCGCGAGCACCGAGTCGGTGTTCGCGCTCTCCAACGGCCACATCGGCCTGCGCGGCAACCTCGACGAGGGCGACCCCCACGGCATCCCCGGCACGTACCTCAACTCGGTCTACGAGTCGCGGCCCCTGCCGTACGGCGAGCGGGGCTACGGCTACCCGGAGTCGGGGCAGACGGTCATCAACGTCACCAACGGCAAGCTGTTCCGCCTGCTCGTCGACGACGAGCCCTTCGACGTCCGCTACGGCCGGCTGGCCAAGCACGTCCGCCGGCTCGACCTCCGCCGGGGCGTCCTCGAGCGCGAGGTCGAGTGGTACTCGCCGGCGTCGGACGCCGTGCGCATCCGCTCGACCCGCCTGGTCTCGCTGACCCAGCGGGCGATCGCCGCGTTCTGCTACGAGGTCGAGCCGATCGACGAGGCGATCCGGGTCGTCGTCCAGTCCGAGCTGGTCGCCAACGAGGCCATGCCCGACCTCGGCCCCGACCCCCGCACGGCGGTCGCCCTCGAGAGCCCGCTGGTCATGGAGGAGCACCACGCCTCGGGCACCGAGGCGCTGATGATCCACCACACCCGTCGCAGCGGCCTGCGCATCGCGTCGGCCATGCGCCACATCGTCGAGGGGCCGGAGAACACCGAGACCGACATCCACAGCACGACCGACATCTGCCGGCTGACCGTGGCGACGCGCATGGCCCCCGGCCAGAAGCTGCGGATCATCAAGTTCCTGGCCTACGGGTGGTCGAGCCGGCGGTCGCGGCCCGCCCTCCACGACCAGGTCATCGCCGCCCTGGCCGCCGCCCGGCTGACCGGGTGGGAGGGGCTGCTGGCCCAGCAGCGGGAGTACCTCGACAACTTCTGGGCCAGCGCGGACGTCGAGCTGGACGGCGATCCCGAGGTCCAGCAGGCCGTGCGGTTCGGGCTGTTCCACATCCTGCAGGCGGGCGCTCGGGCCGAGCAGCGGCCGATCCCCGGCAAGGGGCTGACCGGGCCGGGCTACGACGGCCACACGTTCTGGGACACCGAGACCTTCGTCCTGCCGGTGCTGACCTACACCATGCCCGAGGCGGCGGCCTCGGCCCTGACCTGGCGCCGGCTGACGCTGCCGGTGGCGGAGGAGCGGGCCCGCGAGCTGGGGCTGGAGGGCGCGGCCTTCCCGTGGCGCACGATCCGCGGGCGGGAGTCGTCGGGCTACTGGCCGGCGGGCACGGCGGCGTTCCACATCAACGCCGACATCGCCGACGCGGTCGTGCGCTACGTCGACGCCACCGAGGACACGGAGTTCGAGCGGACCGTCGGGCTCGACCTGCTGGTGGCGACCGCCCGCCTGTGGCGCAGCCTCGGCCACCACGACCGGGACGGGAACTTCCGCATCGACGGCGTGACCGGGCCGGACGAGTACAGCGCCATCGCCGACAACAACGTCTACACCAACCTGATGGCGCAGCAGAACCTGCGGGAGGCGGCCGACGTCTGCGCCCGGTACCCCGAGGAGGCCCGCGAGTGGGGGGTCACGACCGAGGAGATGGCCTCGTGGCGGGACGCCGCCGACTCGATGGTCATCCCCTACGACGAGCGGCTGGGCGTCCACCCCCAGAGCGCCGAGTTCACCGACCACGCGTTCTGGGACTTCGAGGGCACCCGTCCCGACCAGTACCCCCTGCTGCTGCACTTCCCGTACTTCGACCTGTACCGCAAGCAGGTGGTGAAGCAGGCCGACCTGGTGCTCGCCCTCCACCTGCGGGGGGACCACTTCACCCGCGAGGAGAAGGACCGCAACTTCCGCTACTACGAGGCCATCACGGTCCGCGACTCGTCGCTGTCGGCGGCGACCCAGGCCGTCGTCGCCGCCGAGCTGGGCTACCTGGAGCTGGCACACGACTACCTGGGGGAGGCCGCGCTGGTCGACCTCGAGGACCGCAACCGCAACACCCGCGACGGCCTCCACATGGCCTCCCTCGCCGGGGCGTGGACGGCGCTGGTCGAGGGGTTCGGGGGGATGCGGGCCCGCAAGGGCCGACTGTCGTTCGCGCCCCGGTTGCCGACCGGCATCGCCCGCCTGCGGTTCCGGGTCCGCTACCGGGGCACCGGGGTGCAGGTCGAGACCGACGGCTCCCACGCCATCTACCGGCGGTGGTCGGGCCCGCCCCGCGTGATCGCCCACCACGGCAAGGAGTTCGAGCTGGGCGACGACGACGTCGTCCTGCCCATCCCGCCGATCACCGCGGGGCCGCGGCCGGAGCAGCCGCCGGGGCGCGAGCCCCAGCGGCGGAGCCGGACGCCGCTCTGACCACCCGGTGCCGCCCGATCCGGGCGGTGGGTCAGGTGATGTCGAGCATCCGCTGGAGCGCCACCCGCGCCCACTCGGCGGTCTCGGGGTCGACCGAGATGCGGTTGACGACCCGCCCCTCGACCAGCTCCTCCAGCGCCCACGCCAGGTGGGGCAGGTCGATGCGGTTCATCGTCGAGCACGGGCAGACGAGCGGGTCG
>DATGPY010000050.1:0-2547 GCA_035304465.1 Acidimicrobiales bacterium
GGCTACGTGCTCGAGACCGGGCGCATCGCCGTGCAGGGCCCCGCCGACGAGCTGCACGACGACGACGCCGTCCGCAAGGCCTACCTGGGATTCTGAGGACACCGCATGCAGCTCTTCCTGAGCCAGGTCATCAACGGGATCGGCAACGGGGTCGTGTTCGCCACCGTGGCGCTCGCCCTGGTGCTGATCTTCCGCACGACCCGGGTGCTCAACTTCGCCCAGGGCGAGATGGCCCTGTTCTCCGCCTACATCAGCTGGAAGCTGACCACCTACGACCTGCCGGTCTGGGTGGCGATCGGCCTCTCGATGGCGATCGCGTTCGTCGCCGGCGCGGTCATCGAGCGCACGCTCATCCGGCCGATGGAGGGCCACAGCCCGCTCAACGTCGTGATCATCACGCTGGGCCTGTTCCTCGGGCTCAACGCCCTGGTCCAGCTGATCTTCGGCACCGACCCCCAGTCGATGCCCTCGCCGTTCCCGAAGGGCAGCGTGTCGTTCATCGCCGACACGCGGGTCCAGAAGGTGACGATCGGCCTGATGGTCGTCCTGCTGGTCGAGTGCGCGGCCCTCTGGCTGCTGCTCAACCGCACGACGCTCGGGCTGAAGCTGCGGGCGGTGGCGTCCAACCCCGACTCCGCCCGCCTCCACGGCATCCGGGCCGGCAGGATGCTGATGTTCGGCTGGGCGCTGTCCGCGGCGATCGCGGCGCTGGCCGGCTCGCTGGTCGCGTCGGAGCGCGCCGCGCTGGACGCCAGCCTCATGCAGGTCGTGCTCGTCTACGCCCTGGCGGCCGCGGCGCTCGGGGGCTTCGACAGCATCTGGGGGGCGGTGGTGTCCGGCCTGCTGGTGGGCGTGGCCGACACGCTGACCATCCAGTACGTCGACGCCCTCGACGGCATCGAGGTCGTGCTGCCCCTCGGCCTCATCCTGGTGGTGCTGGTGGTCATGCCCAACGGCCTGTTCGGCAAGCGCACGGTGGAGAGGGTCTGATGGCGGCGGACCAGTCCGGAGCGGCCGTCCAGCCGGCGGTGGCCGGCCAGGTGCCGGCGGCGGTGCCCCAGGTGCGGCCCTCGCCCTGGCCCGAGGTGCCCCGCCCGGTGCTCGTCGCCCGCATCGTCATCGGCGTCGTGCTGGCGGTGGCGGCCCTCTACGCCCCGCTCTACTTCCAGCCGGACGTCAACCGGGTGCTGTCGCAGGCGATCTACATCGCCATCGCGGCGATGGGCCTCAACCTGCTCACCGGGTTCAACGGGCAGGTGTCGATCGGCCACGGCGCGTTCTTCGGCGTCGGCGCCTTCACCTCGGCCATCCTCATCGTCGACCACGGCTGGACCTTCGAGGCCACGATCCCGGTGGCCGCGCTGCTGAGCGGGGTGCTCGGCCTGCTCGTCGGCATCCCTGCGCTGCGGGTGCGGGGCCTCTACCTGGCGCTGGTCACCCTCGGCCTCGCCGTCCTCTTCCCGCGCATCACGCAGAAGTACGTCGACGGGACCGGCGGCGTCCCGCTGCTGCGCCCGTCCCGGCGCGAGTTCGCGTCGCTCATCGACGGCCTGGCCGACGACCAGTGGGCCTACTACCTGTCCCTCGCCATCCTGGCCCTGCTGTACCTGCTCGCCTGGAACCTCGTGCGGGGTCGGGTCGGCCGGGCGATGATCGCCGTGCGCGACCAGGCGCTGGCGGCCTCCACGGTCGGGGTCAACCTGGCCGCCACCAAGGTGGGCACCTTCGCCATCAGCGCCGCCTACGCCGGCGTGGCGGGCTCGCTGTCGGTGATGGTCGACAGGCTGGCCGACGGCACCAACCCCATCCTCTACTTCCAGCGGTCGATCGAGTTCCTGGTGGCGATGGTGATCGGCGGCACCGCCACCATCCTCGGCCCCGCCGTCGGCGCGCTCGTCCTCGTGTTGCTGCGCCGCAACACCCAGGACCTCATCGAGGGCAAGGAGATCCTCGCCCCGGCGCTGTTCGGCGCCGCGCTCATCGTGATCGTGTTCGTGCTGCCCGAGGGGCTGGTCGGCGGCGTCCGCCGCCTGCTCGCCCGCCTCGGTCAGCGCTCGTCGGCGAGGGGAAGGCCGCCGACCGATGCCAGACCCTGACGACAGCCGTTCCAGGAGGGTGACCATGTTGAGAAGCCGCAAGGCCCGGATCGGGGCGTCGCTGCTGACGCTCGCGCTGCTCGCCTCGGCGTGCAGCTCCCGGGACGACGACGACGCCGCCACCGGCGACGAGGGGGGCGACGAGAGCACCGAGAGCACCATCCCCACCGACCACTGCGCCACCGATCCCACCGAGGAGATCGAGGGCGACGTCATCAAGCTCGTCTCCAGCTACCCGGCGTCGGGTCAGTACGCGGCGTACAGCGAGATCGCCCGCGGCTGGATGGCGTACTTCGACAAGGTGAACGAGGAGGGCGGCGTCCAGATCGGCGACCGCACCTTCACCATCGAGTACGAGACGGCCGACGACCAGTACAACGCGGCCGAGACGGCGGCCAACATCGACCGGATGGTCGGCCCCGACGGCGACGGCGCCTTCGCCGTCTTCAGC
>DATGPY010000051.1:0-9291 GCA_035304465.1 Acidimicrobiales bacterium
CGCCACGGCAAGAACCGCCGGCGGGCGCACATGGGCGTGCGGGCCAACGCCGACACGCCGGAGGACGCCGCCCGGGCCCGTGAGCTGGGCGCCGAGGGCATCGGGCTGTGCCGGACCGAGCACATGTTCTTCGGCGAGGACCGGTTGCCGGTGGTCCGCCAGCTGATCCTGGCCGACGACCCCGCCGACGAGGCCGCCGCCCTGGAGAAGCTGCTCGGCCTCCAGCGGGCCGACTTCGTCGCCATCCTCGAGGTGATGGACGGGCTGCCGGTCACCGTGCGGCTGCTCGACCCGCCGCTGCACGAGTTCCTGCCCAGCCTCGAGGAGCTGGAGGTGCGGCGGGCCACCGGGAGCCTGTCGCCCGAGGAGGGGCGGGTGCTGGCGGCCGCCCGGGCCTGGAGCGAGCAGAACCCGATGCTCGGCACCCGGGGCGTCCGGCTCGGCGTGCTGAAGCCGGGCCTCTACGCCATGCAGGTCCGGGCGCTGGTCGAGGCGGCGCTCGAGCGGGCCAAGGCCGGCGGCCGCCCGGTCGTCGAGATCATGATCCCGCTGACGGTCACCCGGGAGGAGCTGGCCGAGGCCCGCCGGTGGGCGTCGGAGGCGATCGGCGAGGCGCTGAAGGGGTCGCGCCGCAAGCTCGACATCAGCATCGGCACCATGATCGAGACGCCGCGGGCGGCGCTGCGGGCCGGGGAGATCGCCGAGGTCGCCGACTTCTTCAGCTTCGGCACCAACGACCTGACCCAGATGACCTTCGGCTTCAGCCGGGACGACGTCGAGGGCCGCCTCATGCCCGCCTACCTGGAGCGGGGGCTGCTTCGGCGCAACCCGTTCGACACGATCGACGGCGACGGCGTCGGCGAGCTGGTGGCGCTGGGCGTCGAGCGGGGCCGGCGGGTCAAGCGGTCGCTGAAGGTCGGGGTGTGCGGCGAGCACGGCGGCGACCCCGAGTCGATCGCCTTCTTCCAGCGGGTCGGGCTCGACTACGTGTCCTGCTCGCCGTTCCGGGTGCCGGTGGCCCGCCTGGCCGCGGCCCAGGCCATCGTCCGGGCCACGGCCGCGGCCTGAGCGGGGTCGGCGGCGCGCGTTCGGGCGGCCGCGGGCCGACGGTTAGACTCGGCCCGATCCGAAGGGGAGTAGCCCTCAACGTGACTCATCGTCAGTACGGCCTCAGGGCGGCCCTCGCCACCGGCGGCCCGGTGAGTCCGGCCCACGCGGCGGGCAAGACCTTCGGCTGGAAGTCCCCGTGGCACACAGCCGGAGGTAGGTAGCAGCGTGATCCCGTCGTCCATCGCCGTCCTGGCGGCCGACTCGTCGTCCGGGAACGAGGGCAACTTCGCCAGCTTCGAGGTCGCGCCCTGGATCTGGGTGCTGTTCCTCGCGTTCGTCAGCGCCCTGCTGATCGGCGACCTGCTGATCGTCCACCGCAAGCCGCACGCCCCCACCACGAAGGAGGCGGCGATCGAGTCGGCGGCGTGGATCGGCATCGGCGTGGCCTTCACCGGCGTCATGTACTGGTGGCACGGGGGCCAGGCGGCCACCGAGTACATCTCCGGCTACCTGATCGAGAAGAGCCTGAGCGTCGACAACGTCTTCGTGTGGGCGCTCATCATGAGCTACTTCGCCGTCCCCCGCGCCTACCAGTTCCGGGTGCTGTTCTGGGGCGTCTTCGGCGCGCTGGTGCTGCGCTTCGCCTTCATCTTCGCCGGCGTCGCCCTGCTCGAGCGGTTCGAGTGGATGCTGTTCGTCTTCGGCGGGTTCCTGCTGGTCACCGCCGTCCGGATGCTCCGCCACGACGACGAGGAGGTCCACCCCCAGAACAACCCGGTGCTGCGGGTCGTGCGGCGGGTGATCCCGTCGACCACCGAGTACGACGGGCAGAAGCTGTTCGTCCGGCGGGCGGGGAAGCTACTGGCCACCCCGCTGTTCGCGGTGCTGATCGTCGTCGAGAGCAGCGACGTGGTGTTCGCGGTCGACTCGATCCCGGCCATCCTGGCCGTCAGCCGCGAGCAGTTCATCGTGTTCAGCTCGAACGCCTTCGCCATCCTCGGCCTGCGGGCGCTCTACTTCCTGCTCGCCGACCTCCGCGAGAAGTTCGGGCTGCTGCAGCAGGGCCTGGCCGTGATCCTCGCCTACGTCGGCGTCAAGATGATCCTCGCCGAGTGGTACCACATCCCGACAGGTGTCAGCCTCGGCGTCATCGCCGTCGTGCTGGCGGTCTCGATCTGGCTGTCGATCCGGCGGGACGCCCGCCTGGAGGGCGCGGGCGACCAGGAGCGCAGCACGGTCGGGTCGGGCGACGCCTCGGGCGTCGGCAACGGTGCGGGGACCGCGCCCGCCCCGGAGGGCCCGTCAGGCGGCGACCAGGAGCCGGTGGCCCCGCACGGCGAGGACTGACCGCCGGGCGTCCCCGGGTGCGGCGGGAGCGCCGGGCCGGGCGTGGCCGGCTCAGGCCGTTCCGGCGAACACGACGACAGAGCGGCGCAGCGGCGGCGGGGACGGCCCCAGCAGGTCGATGGCTCGCAGCCGCACCCGCTCGTGGGTGCGGTGGTCGGTGGCGGCCAGGTAGGGCGCCAGCTGGGGCATGCCCATCCGCCAGGCGATCATCTCCTTGGCCGTCAGGTCGTGGAGGTCGACGGTGATCTGGGCCACCTCTCCCCGCAGACCGGTGCCCGACACCGCCGCCGCCATGCCGTCCTCGGACCCCAGCTGCGACGCGGCGTGCTCCCGGAGGTCGACGTACCAGGCCGGCGGCGTCCAGCCGGCTTCGGCGGCCGCTCGGTCGACGGCGCTCTCGACCGGGTGGTCCTCGTCGGCGGCGTAGGCGGCCACGAGCACCGGCGCGCCCGGCCGGCAGACCCGGGCCGCCTCGGCGAAGGCCGCCGCTGGGTCGGCCAGGTGGTCGAAGGAGAAGGCGGCGATCACGCCGCCCACCGATCGGTCCGCGAGCGGGAGGGCCGCCGCGTCGCCGGCGACGCGGCCGACCAGCGGTGCCCGGTTTGCCCGCAGCATGGCGGGGGAGAGGTCGACGGCGACGACGCGGGCGCCGACCTCGGCGGCGGCCAGCGAGGCCGCGCCGGTGCCGCTGCCGACGTCGAGCACGAGGCGACCACCCAGCGGCACCGGCGAGCGGGCGACGACGACGTCGGCGAGTCGGTCGTGGACCACCGCCGGTCCCTCGTCCCACGCCGCGCCGGTGCGGTCGTAGGCCTCCCGCACCGCGGCACGCAGGCGCTGGTCGCGCTTCCTCACCGCCATCGCGACCCCTTCAGCGCCGTGGTCGGGTGGGGGATGACCGGGAGCGCCCGGGCGGGCGCGGGGAGCGGGCTGGGCATCGGCGACCTCCGCCTCGACGGTCAGCTTGCCAGGCCGCCGGGCGCGAAGCGAGGGTGGCGCCAGCCGCCGAGTGGCGCCACCCTCGCGGCCAGGGCCCCGGGCGGTCGGGGACTGCGGCCCGGGGCGATCGCCGGCCGCCGGGCGGGGGCCGGCCCGGCGACCGTGGGCCCGTCGGTCAGGCGATCCGCCGGTAGCGGCGGACGGCCAGGGGGACGAAGACCGCCAGGATCGCGAGCGACCAGGCGATCGAGGCCGCGGCGCCCCAGCCGACCGGCTGGCCGAGCGCCAGGTCCCGGGCGGCGTCCGCCGTGACGCTGACGGGCTGGTGGTCGGCGAACGCCCGCAGCCACCCCGGCATGAACGAGGTGTCGACGAAGGCCGACGAGGCGAAGGTCAGCGGGAACACCAGCGGGAAGATGGCCGCCTGGGCCGCCTCGCTGTTGGGGGCGCCGAGCCCGACGGTCGCCACGACCCACGAGAGGGCGAAGGCGAACAGGAGCACCAGCGCGACGGCCAGCAGGTAGGCGGGCACGCCGCCGTGGATGCGGAAGCCGACGGCGAACCCGACCACCGTGACGAGCGCCATGACCGCCACGTTGCGGATCGTGTCGGCGAGCGTGCGCCCGACCAGGACGGCCGAGCGGGCCATGGGCAGCGAGCGGAAGCGCTCGATGAGCCCCTTGGCCATGTCGTCGGCCAGGCCGACGCCGGTGGCCATGGCGCCGAACGTCGCCGCCTGCACGAAGACGCCCGGCATGAGGTAGTCGACGTAGTCGATGCTCGGGTCCGACAGCGTGATCGAGTCGCCGAACACGTAGCGGAACAGCAGGACGATGATCACCGGCTGGATCGTCGAGAAGACGATGAGCTCGGGCAGCCGGACGTAGGCGACGAGGTTCCGCCACGTGACGGCGAGGGCGTCGCCGACGGTGTGGCGCCAGCCGGCCCGGGTGGCGGCCGGCGGCGCCTCGGCCAGGGCGGCCCCGGCGGGGGAGGAGAGGGTGGTCGTCGTGGTCACGCTCATGCCGCACCTCGCTGGATCTCGTCGGTGTCCTCGGGGTCGACGTGCCGGCCGGTGAGGGCCAGGAAGACGTCGTCGAGGCTCGGGCCCCGCACGGTCAGCCCGTCGGGCGGCGTGCCGGCGGCGTCCAGCGCGCGCAGCACGCCGACGACCGCCTGGGCGCCGTCGTCGACCGTCACCTCGAGCGAGCTGCCGTCCACCCGGGCCGGCAGGTCGAGCCGGTCGGCCAGGTGGGTGGCCGCCCGTGCCGCGGCCTGGGGGTCGGGCAGCGTGAGGCCGATGACGGTGCCGCCGAGGCGGGCCTTGAGCTCGTCCGGCGTGCCCTCGGCGATCACCCGGCCGTGGTCGATGACCGCGATGCGGTCGGCCAGGCGGTCGGCCTCCTCCAGGTACTGCGTCGTGAGCAGGAGGGTCGTGCCGTCGGCCACCAGCTCCTCGATGACCTGCCAGAGGTCGTTGCGGCTGGCGGGGTCGAGGCCGGTCGTGGGCTCGTCGAGGAACAGCACCGGCGGCCGGTGGACGAGGGCGGCGGCCAGGTCGAGCCGGCGTCGCATGCCGCCCGAGTAGGTCTTGGCCGGACGGTCCGCGGCCTCGACCAGGCCGAAGCGCTCGAGCAGCTCGCCGGCCCGCCGGGCGACCTCGCGGCGGGGGAGGTGGGTCAGGCGCCCGACGAGGTGGAGGTTCTCGCGGCCGGTGAGGTTCTCGTCGACCGCCGCGTACTGCCCGGCGAGCCCGATCGTCGCCCGCACCGCCTGCGGGTGGCGGGCGACGTCGATCCCGCGGACGAGGGCCCGTCCGCCGTCGGGCTTCAAGATCGTCGTGAGGATGCGGACGGTCGTCGTCTTGCCGGCGCCGTTGGGGCCCAGCAGGCCGAGGACCGTTCCGGGAGCGACGGCGAGGTCGATGCCGGCCAGGGCCTGCACGCGCCCGAAGCGCTTGGTCAGGCCCTCGATGAGGATCGCCGGCGGCTGGTCGGTGCCGGGGAGGGTCGTTCGAGCCATGGTCGAGAAGTTCGCGCAGATCATTGAGTTAGGTCAACAACTTTTCGGGAGAACTCATTGATCTGTTCAACCAATTGGTCGAGCGGGTAGCATCCGCGTCGTGGACCGCGACGAAGCCGCCAGGACCGTCACCGAGGCCGTGACGGTGCTGTTCCTCTCCGCCGAGAACCAGGCGCGGTTCCACGACGCGGCCGAGCGGCTCGGCGTCTCGCCGCCGATGCTCAAGGCCCTGTTCGAGCTCGAACCCGACGAGCAGGTCCCGATGCGGGACCTGGCCGTCCGCTGGGGCGTCGACGCCTCGTTCGTCACCGTCCTCTGCGACGGCCTCGAGGCCCGAGGGCTGATCGAGCGGCGCGTCGCCCCCTGGGACCGCCGGGTCAAGGTCGTCAGCCTCACCGAGGGGGGCGTCGAGGCGCTCTCGGAGGTGCAGGACGACGTCTTCGGCGCCCGCGCCGGCTTCGACGCCCTGACCCCCGACGAGCAGGTCACCCTGGCGACGCTGCTGCGCAAGATGGTCACCGCCCAGGTGGCCTACGACGAGACCATCGCCGATCGCGTGCCCCTGGCACCGGCCGTCCGCCGTCTCACCGGGGCCCGGCCGCCGCGGTACCGGGGTGGCGGCCCGCCACGGCGCGGGCGCGGCCCTCACCACCGGCACGAGGGCGACAGCGCCGACGAGGGCCTGGGCGGCGACTGGCGCCAGCACCTGGCGGCGCACCGGGAGGAGATCCGCCGCCTCAAGGAGGAGATCGCCCGCATCAGCGCCGCCGTGCGCATGAACGCGCAGCAGGCCGTCGAGGACCCGGTCGGGGCCGTCCGGGAGGTCAAGCGGACGAAGGCCGAGGTGAAGTCGATCACGGACGAGGTGAAGGCCGAAGCCAAGGCGGTCAAGGCCGAGCTGAAGTCCGAGGTGCGGTCGAAGCTCAGGGGCGGCAAGCCCGCGGGGGCGGGCCAGCGCCGGTCCCGCCGGCGCGCCGACTGAGCGCCTCGAGCCGCGGCCTCCCACCCCCGGCGCTGGCGCTCACCCGGCACCACCGGTGGCCACCGGTAACCTTCGCCGCCGATGGGCATCCACGACGAGGACGTCGCCGCGGTCCGGGCGGCGTCCGACATCGTGCAGATCGTCAGCGAGTACACCCCGCTGCGACGGTCCGGGCGGCAGTGGACGGGGCTGTGCCCCTTCCACACCGAGAAGACCCCGTCCTTCTCGGTCAACCCGGAGATGAACGTCTACTACTGCTTCGGCTGCCAGGCGAAGGGCGACGTCATCGGCTTCGTCATGGAGAAGGAGCAGGTCGACTTCCCCACGGCGGTCGAGCGCCTCGCCGCCCGTTACGGCATCTCCCTGCGCTACACGGACCGCTCCGAGGGCGAGGGCCGCAGGCGCCGCGCCCGTCTCGTCGACACCATGGCCCGGGCCGTCGAGTGGTACCACCAGCGCCTGCTGTCGGCGCCGGACGCCGGGCCGGCCCGTCGCTACCTGCGGGAGCGGGGGATCGACGGCGACGTCGTGCGCGAGTTCCGGCTCGGGTGGGCGCCGGACAGCTGGGATGCGCTCGTGCGCGCGCTGCGCCTCGACCGGGAGCTGGCCGAGGGCACGGGCCTCGCCCGCTACAGCCGGGGCCGGCTGCACGACCACTTCCGGGCCCGGGTGATGTTCCCGATCTACGACGACCGCGGCGACCCGGTCAGCTTCGGCGGGCGGATCCTCCCCGGCGGTGAGCGGCAGGGCAACCGGGGCAAGTACGTCAACACCGCCGAGACACCGCTCTACAACAAGTCGAAGGTGCTCTACGGCCTGGACCGGGCGAAGACCTCGATCGTCAGCTCCGGCACCGCGGTCGTCTGCGAGGGCTACACCGACGTCATCGCCTTCCACCGGGCGGGTGTGCCGCTCGCCGTCGCGACGTGCGGTACGGCGCTCACCGACGACCACGTGCGGCTCCTCACCCGGTTCGGCGCCCAGCGGCTGGTGCTCGCCTTCGACGCGGACGGCGCCGGCCAGGCGGCCGCCGAGCGGTTCTACGCCTGGGAGCGGGAGCACGAGCTGGAGGTCGAGGTCGCCGACCTCCCGGCGGGGCACGACCCCGCCGATGTCGCCCGGACGGCCCCCGAGAGGCTGGCGGCCGCTGTCGAGGGCGCCACCCCGTTCCTGCTGTTCCGGCTGGAGCGGGTGTTCGCCGACGCCGACCTGTCGAGCAACGAGGGCCGGGCCCGGGCGGCCGAGCGCGCCCTGGCGATCGTCGCCGAGCACCCCGACGACCTCGTGCGCGACCAGTACCTGCTGGACGTCGCCTCCCGCTGTCGCATCGACGAGGACCGCCTGCGGGCGACCCTCGACCGCCTGCGCTCGCAGCCGGCCGCGACCCGGACGGCCCGGGGGCGCCGCTCCGGCGCCGGGGGGCGCGGAGGGGGCCGGGCGGACCTGGGCGCGGCTCCGCGCGCCGAGGAGCCGCCGCTGGAGGAACCGCCGTGGCTCTCCGGGTCCTCGTCCCGGGGCGGTGGCGGGGCGCAGGCCGGCCGCCCCGACGGCGGCGTGCCGGTGCCCGGCGCGGCGGCGGACCGGGCGGGCGGCCGTGGCGCAGCGGCGCGCCGGGTGGCCCGGGCACGGGAGGGCCCGGCGACGGAGGTGCTGCGCCACGCCGTCCACAACCCGGTCGAGGTCGCGCCGTGGCTGGTCGAGGCGCTGTTCGACGACCCCGTGCAGCGCGAGGTCTACCTGGCGCTGCTCGAGAACGACACCCACGCCGACGCGCTGGCCGCCGCCGGGCCCGAGGCCCAGGACCTGCTCGCGCGCCTGTTGGTCGAGGAGCCGACCTCCGAGCCGTTCGACGCCGTCCGGCTGCTCCTCATGCACGTCGCCCGGCGGGAGGTGGCGGCCGTACGGCTGGCGGCCCGGACCGAGCCGGACGCCGCACGCGTGCTCGCCGACCTGGCCGAGCTGAACCGCATCATCGACGAGCTGCGCAGCGCCCAAACCGCGGCGGAATCAGCCGACCGGTTGCTAGCCTGGCTCGAAGACCGGGTTGGAGACGGGGGATGACCGAGGTGCCTTCGACGCTCGACACACTGAACAGCCTGGTCGGTCGCAGGCTGGACGAGCTGGTCGAGAAGGCACGGGAGTCCGGTCGGATCAGCCAGCACGACCTCGTGCGCGCCCTGCCCGACGTCGAGATGACGACAGAGCGCCTCGACGCCATCTACGAGCGGTTCCGTCAGGAGGGCATCGAGGTGGAGGAGACCGACGACCTCGATCTCGGGGACGGCGACGCCGGGGCCGACCTCGTCGAGTCCGGGGGCGACCGCGTGGTCATGCTCGCCGACTCCGGCGGGCGCCGGCTCGACCGGGCCCACATGCGGCGGCTGGCGGCCACCATGCGCCGGCGGTCGCGCCTCAGCTCCGCCCAGACCGGCGACCGCGGCGCGGCGAACACGTCCGACCCCGTCCGCATGTACCTGCGGGAGATCGGGCGGGTGCCGCTGCTGGTGGCCTCCGAGGAGGTGGCGCTGGCCAAGCGGATCGAGGCCGGTGCCGCGGCCGCGGTCCGGCTGGCCGAGCTCGAGGCGTCCGGCGAGCTCGCGACGCTGCCGCCCGAGGAGGCGCGGCGCCTGCAGGAGCTCGCCGACGACGGCGACGACGCCAAGAGCGCGCTCATCCAGGCCAACCTCCGCCTCGTCGTCTCGATCGCCAAGCGCTACGTCGGGCGGGGCATGCAGCTCCTGGACCTGATCCAGGAGGGGAACATGGGCCTGATGCGGGCGGTCGAGAAGTTCGACTACACGAAGGGCTTCAAGTTCTCGACCTACGCCACCTGGTGGATCCGCCAGGCCATCACCCGGTCGATCGCCGACCAGGCCCGTACCATCCGCATCCCGGTGCACATGGTCGAGTCGATCAACCGGGTGCACCGGGTGCAGCGGCAGCTCGTGCAG
>DATGPY010000052.1:0-2084 GCA_035304465.1 Acidimicrobiales bacterium
GCCGAACACGCTCGCGGGCGCGGACTACGACGCCGTCGTCGTCACCCTGGGCGGGAAGGACCTCAGCGACCGCCGGGTGGCGGGCGCCTGGCGCCACCCCGGCGACCCCGTCTTCGACGAGTGGCTGCGCCCCCAGATCCGGGAGCTGGCCGACGTCGTGGCCACCGAGGGCGTCCCCGTGTTCTGGTCCGAGGTGGCGCACGTGCGCATGGCGCGGCCCAACGACCCGACCAGCGACTGGCGCGACCACCCCGACAACGACCCCGCCCGGGTCGACCGCATGAACGAGCTGTACCGGGAGGAGATCGAGGGCAGGCCCGGGTTCACGCTGCTGCCGGTGGACCAGTGGCTGCACGGCCTGCCCGGAGGGGAGTTCAACCGCGAGTACAGGGGCGACGGGGTCCACTTCACGGAGAAGGGTTCGGAGGCGTTCGCCGCCTGGCTCGTGCCCCAGATCCTCGAAGCCGTCGAGGGCGGCCCGGCGGCGGGTGACGAGGCGGGAACGTGAGCCGGTGAGCACGACGGACGAGGTGACGAGGGGCGACGGCGCTCCGCAGGTCGGCGGCGACGCGGTGGGCCGCGACCGGCCCGACGGCGACGGCGCGACGCCCCACGGCCGGTCGCGGCGCGGCCCGCTGCGGGCCGATCAGCGGCGGTGGCTGATCGCCATCGTCGCCGTCGGCGCGGTGCTGCGGGTGGTGTGGCTGATCTGCAACCACGTCGAGCCGCCCCGGACCATGCTCGAGTCGGGCGACCAGTACTCCTACTGGTACTACGGCAACGCCATCGCCGACGGCGAGGGCTACATCAGCTACGTCACCGGCGAGGCGACCGCCTACTACCCGATCGGCTACCCGGCGATCCTGGCCGGCCTCGTCTGGGCGGCCGAGCGGGTGTCGTCGGACGTGGACCTGATGCTGGTCATCGGCGGGTTCCACGCCGTGGTGTCGGCGGCCACGGTGCCGCTGACCTTCGTCGTGGGGCGCCGGCTGCTGGGGACGACGGCCGGCCTCGTGGCGGCCGGGCTCATGGCCCTCTTCCCCAACCAGATCTACCAGGTGACCTCGCTGCAGCTGGAGGCGACGTTCACCTTCCTCGTCATGGCGACGCTGGCGATCGCCGTCGACCACGACTGGTCGACCGGCCCACCCTCCCGTCGCCGCCTGGCGGCCGTCGGCGCGGTGCTCGCCGTCTCCATGCTCGTGCGCCCCTTCTCCGCCCCCGTGCTGCTGGCGCTCCTGCTCGCGCTGCTGGTCGCGGGCGCGGGGTGGCGCCGGGCCCTCGGGCTGCTCGCCGTGCCCGTGCTCGTGGTCGTGGCGGCCTTCGTGCCGTGGACGATCCGCAACGCCATCGCGTTCGGCGACTTCATCCCGTCGTCCACCAACATGGGCGACACGCTGTGCATCGACCGCAGCCTCGACGCCACCGGCGGCTTCCGGTGGGCGATGCACGACGGCTGCGTCGACCCGGGCCTGCCCGAGCACTCGCGCAACCGGGGCAACACGAGGAAGGCCATCGAGTTCGTCATCTCGCACCCCGACCGGGAGCTGCTGCAGATCGTCCGCCGGGCGAAGCTGATCTTCGCCGAGGACAACGACGGCATCCAGGCGGTCGAGACGATGGGCAGCGGCGAGATCTTCTCGTCCGGCACCCGCCGGTTCTTCGTGGTGACGGCCGACTGGTACTTCCGCCTCGTCCTGGTGGCGGCCGTGCTGGGCTTGCGCCGGGTCCTGCGGGACACGCCGCGGGCCGAGCGGCTCCTCGTGTCCGTGCCCTTCGGGGCGCTGATCGCCATCCCCCTGCTGCTGTGGGGCAACCCCCGGTTCCACCTGCCGTTCGTCCCCTTCCTCGCGCTGTGCGCGGCGGCGACAGCCACGGCGGTCCACGCGCGCCTCGCCGGGCGCCGTTCGGCCGGCACCGCGGCGGTGGAGGGTGAGGCCGACACGCCGGAGCCGGCCGCGGTGGCGTCCGGCTGACCGCCCCCTCGACGGCCGCACGCCGGGCGCTAGCGTTGCCGCCCGGTGACCACTGACGTGGGCGTCGAGCCCGAGGCGAGCAGCGACCAGGAGGCGACCGGTTCGGCG
>DATGPY010000053.1:0-10810 GCA_035304465.1 Acidimicrobiales bacterium
AGATGAAGGAGGCCTTCGGCGTCGGCATCGTGTCGGGCTACGGGCTGACCGAGGCCCCGATCCTGACCATGAACCATCGCGACGCCCCCGACGAGGTGCTGGCCACCACGGAGGGACCGGCGGTGGCCGGCACGGCCCTGCGCATCGTCACCCCCGACGGCAAGGTCGCCGGTGTCGGGGAGGAGGGCGAGGTCCGGGCCAAGGGCCCGCAGGTGACGCTGGGCTACGTCGACTCGTCGCTCGACGCCGAGGCCTTCGACGAGGAGGGCTGGTTCCGCACCGGCGACCTCGGGAAGCTCGACGCCGACGGCAACCTGACGATCACCGGCCGGCTGAAGGACGTGATCATCCGGAAGGGCGAGAACATCTCGGCCAAGGAGGTCGAGGACCTCCTGTTCACCCACCCCAAGGTGGGCGACGTGGCCGTGGTGGGCCTGCCCGACCCGGAGACCGGCGAGCGTGCCTGCGCGGTCGTGGTGCCCGCGCCGGGGGCGGAGCCGCTGACCTTCGACGAGATGCGCGAGCACCTGCTGGGCGCCGGGCTCATCACCCGCAAGCTGCCGGAGCAGCTGGAGGTCGTGGACGCGCTGCCCCGCAACGCCTCGGGCAAGGTCGTGAAGTACGAGCTGCAGCGCCGCTTCGGCGGCGGCTGACGGCGGGGCCCGCGCTGCGACGGCGGGCGGGCTCCGGGCGCCCGGCCCGTCAGCCCAGCCGGGTGACCGGCGAGGTGCCGTGCAGGGCCGACAGCGCCCCCTTGAGGTCGGCGACGCCGGCGAGCGCGCCCGGCCGGTGGGCGTTGACCAGCTCGCGCTGGCACCTGCCGTCGCCCTCCCAGGCCCGGCGGCAACCGTCGAGGTCGACGTTGGCGAGCGCCAGGATGGTCCCGGCCGCGCCCATGGCCCGGGCCTGCAGCAGCAGGGCGGCGCTGCCCGTGTAGACGGCGCCGTCGGTGCCGTCGAGCTCGAGGGCGAGGCGGACCGGGTCGCCGGTCGAGTCCTTGAGGCCGGCCACCGGCAGCTCGCCGACGACGTCGACGGGGATCCCCGGCGCGGACACGGCGGGGTAGTGGTAGGCGAGGACGGGGACGTCGACGGACGCGGCCACCGCCTCGTAGTAGGGGCGGGGGTCGTCGGTGCGGGGCGGCGACAGCACGAGCAGCGCGTCGGCGCCGTCGTCGGCCGCCCGGCGCGACAGCGCGACGGCCTGGCGGGCCGACGGCGCGCCGGTGCCGGCCAGCACCGGCACCCGCCCGCCGACCGCACCGCGCACGGCGGTCAGCAGGGCACTGCGCTCGTCGGGCTCGAGCGCGGCGGCCTCGCCGGTGGACCCGGCGACGATCACGGCCCGGACCCCCTCCTCGACGAGTCGGGCGGCGTGCTCGGCGGTCGCGCCGGCGTCGAGGTCGCCGTCGCGGTCGAACAGCGTCACCAGCGCGACGCCGATGCCCTCGAACGGTGGCTTCCGGGCGGCCATGACCCGACCGTACCCGGGAGCCGCCGACGGGTTTCTCGACACGAGCGTAAGAAAACCCTTGACATGGGGTGGCGCGGCGGGGATCGTTCTCGCCGGGGAGGCTGCTGCACACCCGTGGCCGCCGGTTCGCCGCCCGCGCGCGCCGTCCCGGCGGTCCGGGGGGCACGGCCGCGCCCGTCCAGGACCATGGAAGAGGGGGAACGTCCATGAGGATCCGCCGAAGGATCGCCCGTGCGCTGGCCGCGGTGGGCTTGGCGACCGCGGGCATCGCCGGATCGGTCGTCACCGCGTCACCGGCGTCGGCCGAGCCGACGATCCCGATCGACTGGGAGGTCGACGCCACCGCCCACATCGCCAGCCTCGGCATCGAGAACACGATGAACGACGGGCGGTTCACCGGTGCCGTCGATCTGGGCGACGGCACCATCACCGGCGACCTGACCCTGCCCGCGGCCGAGACGACCTTCGAGGTGCTCGGCGTCGGCCTGGCCGACGTCGGGATCGAGGTCGTGCCGACGGGGCCGGTGTCGGGCAGCGTCGACCTGTCGACGCTGACCGTCGAGCTCACCTCGAGCTTCGACATCAAGATCACCCACCTGAACCCGTTCGGCATCGACTGGATCAACCTCGTGGGTCGCAAGTGCCAGACCCGCGAGCCGATCACGCTCACGATGAGCGGCCCCATCGACCTGGTGGGTGGGTCGTCGTTCAGCGGCGAGTTCACGATCCCGAAGTTCAAGGACTGCGGGCTCCTGACGCTGCCGCTGAACCTGATCCTGCCCGGCAGCGGCAACACCTTCACGGCGACGGCGACGCCGCCGCCGGCCTGACCACCCGCTGCGGCTGACCACGGCACGGCCCCGGCACCTGCGCCGGGGCCGTGCCGCGCCCGGGCACAGGTCCCCGGTGCGGGCGCCGTAGGCTGGCACGTCCCCACCGCACCCTCCGGAGAGGCCCCGTGAAGACCCGCGCCGACCTGCGCAACGTGGCGATCGTCGCCCACGTCGACCACGGCAAGACCACGCTCGTCGACCAGATGCTGCGCCAGACCGGCGCGTTCGGCGAGCACCGCGCCGTCGCCGAGCGGGTCATGGACTCGACGGACCTCGAGCGCGAGAAGGGCATCACGATCCTCGCCAAGAACACGGCGGTCCGCCACGGCGAGGTGAAGATCAACATCGTCGACACGCCGGGCCACGCCGACTTCGGGGGCGAGGTCGAGCGGGGCCTGTCGATGGTGGACGGCGTGCTGCTGCTGGTCGACGCGGCCGAGGGGCCGCTGCCCCAGACCCGCTTCGTGCTGCGCAAGGCGCTCGAGGCCCGGCTGCCGGTGATCGTCGTCGTGAACAAGGTCGACCGGCCGGACGCCCGCGTCGCCGAGGTGGTGTCGGAGGTCGAGGAGCTGTTCCTCGACCTCGACGCCGACCTCGACCAGCTCGACTTCCCAGTCGTCTACTGCGTCGGTCGCGAGGGGCGGGCCTCGCTCGACCCGCCGCAGGTCGGCGCCGGCCTGCCGTCGACCTGCGACCTGCGGCCGCTGCTCGACCTCCTCGTCGAGCACATCCCCCCGCCGGCGCACGATCCCGCGGCCCCGTTGCAGGCGCTGGTGACCAACCTCGACGCGTCGCCCTACGTCGGGCGCCTGGCGCTGTGCCGCGTCCGCAGCGGCACGCTGCGGCGGGGCCAGGCCGTCGCCTGGTGCCGCGCCGACGGCACGGTCGAGCCCGCGAAGGTCGCCGAGCTCTACGTCGCCGAGGCGCTCGACCGGGTGCCGGCCGACGAGGCGGGACCGGGCGAGATCGCGGCGGTGGCGGGCATCCCCGACATCACCATCGGCGAGACGCTCGCCGACCCCGACGACCCCCGCCCGCTGCCGGTG
Organism: Acidimicrobiales bacterium; assembly: GCA_035304465.1. GTDB lineage: Bacteria > Actinomycetota > Acidimicrobiia > Acidimicrobiales > VFJN01 > ZC4RG19. Next base: position 3,353 of record DATGPY010000053.1, read on the forward strand.
ATCACGATCGACGAGCCCAGCCTGGCCATGACCGTCGGCGTCAACACCTCGCCGCTGGCCGGGCGCGAGGGATCGCAGCTCACCGCCCGCCTCGTCCGCAACCGGCTCGAGCAGGAGACGGTCGGCAACGTCAGCATCCGGGTGCTGCCCACCGACCGCCCCGACACCTGGGAGGTGCAGGGCCGGGGCGAGCTGCAGCTGGCCGTCCTCGTGGAGACGATGCGGCGCGAGGGCTTCGAGCTCACGGTCGGCAAGCCCCGGGTGCTCACCCGCGAGATCGACGGCCGGGTCCACGAGCCGGTCGACCGCGTGACCGTCGACGTCCCCGAGGAGCACCTGGGCGTCGTCACCCAGCTGCTCGCCGCCCGCAAGGGCCGCCTGGAGCGGATCGTCGACCACGGGCGGGGCTGGGTGCGGATCGAGCACGTCGTCCCCGCCCGGGGGCTGGTCGGGTTCCGCATCGAGCTGCTCACCCGGACACGGGGCACGGCCCTCGTGCGCCACGTGTTCGAGGCCATGGCGCCGTGGGCCGGCCCCATCCGCCCCCGGCGCACCGGCTCGCTGGTCGCCGACCGCACCGGTGTGACCACCGCGCACGCGCTGGTCAACCTCCAAGAGCGCGGCCAGCTCTTCGTCGGACCGGGCGTCGAGGTCTACGAGGGCATGGTGATCGGCGAGCACGCCCGCCGCGAGGACATCGACGTCAACCCCACGCGGGAGAAGAAGCTGACCAACGTCCGGGCGGCCAGCGCCGAGGCGTTCGAGAAGCTCACCCCACCCCGCACGCCGACCCTCGAGCAGGCCCTGGAGACGATCGCCGACGACGAGTGCGTCGAGGTGACCCCCACCGCGATCCGGCTCCGGAAGGTCGTCCTCGACCGCGCCGAGCGGGCGCGGGCCGCCAAGCGGTCACGCGCCTAGGCTGGCCGCGCGCCCCGTGGCCGGGGCGCCGCCGGCGCCGAACACGTCCCGCCCGGGTGTGTGGTGCACGTCACGCTCGCGGTGGTTAGTGTCACGGTGGCTGGTTGGTACGAGGGGGCAGGAGATGGGAGACCGACGACGTCTTCCCGGTGCTGAACGACGTCTGCTCAAGGGCTACGCGCCGCTCGCGCTGATCGTCGTCGCGCTCGTCGCGATGGTGGTCGTCGTCCCGAGCCGGGTACCGGACGACCGACTCGCCGCCCAGGGGTCCGGCCCCGCCGGGTTCAGCGAGGGCGAGCCGGCCTCCGGCTGGGGCGACACGGTCACGCCCTGCTCGGACGGGCGCGAGCTGCAGGACGAGGACACCGAGTACTCGCCGCCGTGCTTCGAGTTCTCGGGTGACAACGGCGGCGCCACGGCCCGGGGCGTCACCGAGGACGAGATCCTCATCAGCTACCGGATCCCGGCCGACACCAACCTGTTCGCCCTGCTCGGCCAGCTCGGCGGTGTGACGATCGACGCCGACAGCGATCGCCTCGTCCGGGACGCCGAGGCGATCGTCGAGTACTTCAACGAGCACTTCGAGTTCTACGGCCGACGGCTCCGGCTGGTGGGCTACCAGGGCCGGGGGCAGATCATCCCCGAGCTGCAGGGTGCTGGCCAGGACGCGGCGACCAACGACAGCCTCCGGGTCGCCAACGAGATCGGCGCCTTCGCCGACATCTCGGCGACCTCGCAGCCCTACGCCGACGCCCTCGCCCGCAACGGGGTCATCGCGCTCGGCGCCCCCTACCTGTCCCGCGAGTGGTTCGAGGAGCGGCGCCCGTACGCCTGGAGCACGTTCCCCGACTGCACGGCCGTCGCCGAGAACTCCGCGCCCTACACCAACCGGCGGCTGCTCGGGCGGGAGGCGTCCTACGCCGAGGGCGACCTGCGGAACCGGTCGCGGACGATGGCGGTGGTGGCGCCGAACAACCTCGAGTACCAGCAGTGCGTCGACACCTTCGTCGAAGGGCTCCGCGCCGAGGGCAACGAGCTGGCCGAGCGCCTCGACTACACGATCGACATCGCCACCCTGCCCGCCACGGCCGCCAGCATCATCTCCAAGCTGAAGAGCGAGGACATCACGACGGTGTCCTGCGCCTGCGACGCGATCATGCAGATGTACCTGGCCCGGGAGGCCCAGGCGCAGGACTACCACCCCGAGTGGGTGATCGCCGGCGTCGGCTTCACCGAGACCGACCTCGGCGGCCAGATCGTCGCCAACAACGCGCCCGAGCAGTGGGCCCGGGCGTTCGGCGGCAGCCCGTGGGCCGCGCCGCTGCCGCCGGAGCAGAGCGTCGCCCACCGGGCCTTCGCGGAGGTGCGGCCCGGCGAGGAGCCCACCGACCTCATCGACATCGTCTACCACCAGGTGCTCGTCATCGCCCTCGGCGTGCAGATGGCCGGGCCCGACCTGACGCCCGAGACGTTCGAGGCCGGCCTCTTCGCCCTGCCCGAGCGGACGGGGCAGGCGGGGACCTGGAAGTTCTCGCCGGGCCGCTACACGCCGGTGATCGACATCAGGGAGATGTGGTGGGACCCGGACACGATCTCGCCCTTCAACAACCAGCCCGGCACCTACCTCGACCGGGGTGAGCGCTGGACCCTGGACGAGATCCCCGAAGGCGATCCGGAGGTGCTGCAGTGAGGAGGAACCAGTGGACGGCCACGGGCGCGGTCGCGCTCGCGGTGCTGGTCGCCACCCAGGTGCTGCCCGACCAGCTGCCGCTCGGCGTGGTGCTGCGCGGCGCGCTGTTCGGCACCGCGACGGGCCTCCTCGCCGTCGGCCTCGTGCTGACCTACCGCACGACCCGGATCATCAACTTCTCCTACGGCGCCATGGGCAGCATCGGCGGCGGCCTCGCCGCCGCCCTGGCCGTCGGGAAGGGGTGGAACTGGGCCCTCGCCGCCCTGGCGGGCATCGCGACCGGCGCGGTCGTCGGCTACCTGGTCGAGCTGCTCGTCGTCCGGCGCTTCGCCACGGCTCCCCGGCTCGTGCTGACCGTCGCCACCATCGGCCTCGCCCAGCTGCTCGGCGGCGTCGCCATCTACCTGCCGACGTGGCTGGACACCCCGGCCTACATCCCCGAGGTGCCCACCGCGCTGGCCGACACGACGATCACGGTCGACCCGGTGATCTTCACCGGCAACGACCTCGTCCTGCTGGCCGTCGTCCCGGTCGTGCTGGCCGGTCTGAGCTGGTTCCTGTTCTTCTCCGACGCCGGCATGGCGGTGCGGGGCATGGCCGACAACATGGACCGGGCCCGCCTGCTCGGCATCCCGGTCAACCAGCTCTCGTCGCTGCTGTGGACGGTGGCGGGCGCGGTCGCCGCCCTCACGGTCGTGCTGCGGGCACCCAGCGAGGGCGTGCCGCTGAACGCGGCGGCCGGTCCGACCGTGCTGCTGCCGGCGCTCGCCGCCGCGGTGGTCGTCGGCATGCAGTCGCTGCCCGGGGCCTTCGTCGCCGGCGTCTTCCTCGGGGTCCTCGACCAGATCGTGCTGTGGAACGTCGACAGCGCCGCGCCGACGCCGATCGTGCTGCTCGCGGTCATCGTCGCGGCGCTGCTCGTGCGCCGGCGGTCGAGCCACCGGGCCGACGAGAGCGAGACGACCTGGTCGATGGTGGGCGTCGGCCACCGGCTGCCCCGGGCCTACGCCGCGCTGGCGGAGGTCCGCACGGCCAAGGTCGCCTTCGGGCTGCTGCTGGCGGCCGGTGTGGTCGCCCTGCCCCTGTTCGGCAGCGACGCCCAGGTCAACTTCGGCACCGTCACGCTCGCCTACGCGATCGTCGCGCTGTCGCTGGTCGTGCTCACCGGCTGGGGCGGCGTCGTCAGCCTCGGGCAGGTGGCGGTCATGGGCACCGGCGGCGTCGTCACCGCCAACCTCGTCGCCGACCACAACCTTGACCTGTTCGCCAGCCTCGGCCTGTCGGCCGTCGTCGGCGGCCTCGTCGCCCTCGTGCTCGGCCTGCCGGCGCTGCGGGTCTCCGGCCAGTTCCTGGCCGTCACGACGCTGGCCTTCGCGGTGGCCATGGAGCTGTACGTGCTCAACCCGGCCAACTACAGCGAGTGGCTGCCGCCGGCCTACGAGTGGCCCGAGCTGTGGGGCGCGCTCGCGCTGTCGAACGAGCGCTGGCTGTACGCGCTGGCGCTGGCCATGGTCGTCGGCGCCGTCTACGTCGTCCGCAACCTGCGGGCTGCTCGGGCCGGCCGGTCGATCGCCGCCACCCGTGACAACGAGCGGGGCGCGGCCGCGGCCGGCATCAACACGATGGAGACCCGGCTCGCGGCGTTCATCTTCTCCGGCATCCTCGCCGGCGTCGCCGGCGGGCTCCACGCCGTGGCGCTGCGGGGCATCGGCCAGTCCACCTACCCCACGAGCATGAGCCTGCTTGTGTTCTCGATGGCGGTGATCGGCGGTGTCACCTCGGTCGGCGGCGCGCTGGCCGGCGTCGCGCTCGTGCAGTGGGCCGGCTACCTGTTCCCCCGGGCGCAGCTGCTGCTCACCGGTGTCGGGCTGCTCGCCATCCTGCTCGTCATGCCCGGCGGCCTCGTGCAGGCCTTCGAGCGGGTGCGCGACGCCGTCGTGCGGCGCATCGCCCGCCGTCGGGGCCTCGTCGACCACGAGGTCGTCGAGACCGTCGAGGAGGCGGTCGAGCCCGGCGCCGGCATGGCGATCCGGCGCGACGCGTCCGGCGCCAGCCTGGTCGTCGGCGGCCTCCGTCGCGAGCGCCTGGGCACCCACCTGCTCACCTGCGAGGGCCTGGAGGCGTCGTACGGCTCCCTGCAGGTGCTGTTCGGCGTCGACATGCAGGTCGAGCGCAACGAGCTGCTCGCCCTGCTCGGCACCAACGGCGCCGGGAAGTCGACGGTGCTGAAGACGATCGCCGGGCTGCTGCCCCCGTCCGAGGGGCGGATCACCTTCGACGGGCGGGACATCACCGGCCTGCCGGCCGAGCAGATCGCCCGCCTCGGGCTGTCGCTCATGCCCGGCGGCCAGGGCGTGTTCCCGACGCTCACCGTCGCCGAGAACCTGCGGCTCGCGTGCTGGATGGTGCGCGACGACCGGGAGGTGGCCGAGTCCCGGGTGGAGGAGGCCATCGCCATGTTCCCGATCCTCGGCGAGCGCGAGGACCAGCTGGCGGGCGACCTGTCCGGCGGCGAGCAGCAGCAGCTCTCCCTGGCCATGGCCTTCGTCACCAAGCCGAAGCTGCTGTGCATCGACGAGCTGTCGCTCGGCCTGGCGCCGACGGTCGTCGACCGCCTGGTCGAGAAGGTGCGGGAGATCCACGCCCAGGGCACGACCGTCGTCGTGGTCGAGCAGTCGGTCAACGTGGCCCTGCTGCTCTGCCACCGGGCGATCTTCCTGGAGAAGGGCCAGGTGCGGTTCCGGGGCCCGACCGCCGGCCTGCTCGAGCGCCCCGACATCCTGCGGGCGGTGTTCATCGGCGACGGCCGGGGCCGGACGGTGGCCGCGGCGCCCGAGTCGGTCCCGCCACCGTGGGAGCGGCCTTCCCGGGGCGTCACGCTCGAGGCCCGGGGGATCACCAAGCGGTTCGGCGGCCTGCGGGCGCTCGACGACGTCAACCTGACGGTCCACCCGGCGACGATCGTCGGCCTGATCGGCCACAACGGCGCGGGCAAGACCACGCTGTTCGACGTGCTGACCGGCTTCCTGCCGGCCGACGGCGGCGAGGTCCTGCTCGACGGCGTGGACATCACCCGGTGGCCGCCGCACAGGCGGGCGATCGGCCAGGTGGGGCGCACCTTCCAGGAGGCCCGCCTCTACCCGTCGCTCACGGTCGAGGAGGCCATCGCCGTCTCGCTCGAGCAGCACCTGGCCAACCGCGACCCGCTGGCGGCGGCACTGCGGCTGCCGGCGTCGGTCGACTCGGAGGACGCCGCGTCCGAGCGGGTCGACGAGCTCATCGACATGCTCGGGCTGGCGCCCTACGCCGACCGGCCGACGGGCGAGCTGTCCACCGGCATGCGCCGGATCGTCGAGTTGGCGTGCCTGCTGGCGCAGGACCCGGCGGTCGTGCTCTTCGACGAGCCCTCCGCCGGCGTCGCCCAGCGCGAGACCGAGGCGCTCGGCCCGCTGCTGCGCCGGGTCCAGGCCGAGACCGGCTGCTCGATGATCATCATCGAGCACGACATGAGCCTGCTGGCCTCGCTGTGCGACGCGTTCATCGCCCTGGAGCAGGGGAGCGTGATCGCCGGCGGCACGCCCCACCAGGTGCTGTCCGACCCACGGGTCATCTCGTCGTACCTGGGCACCAACGAGGACGTCGTCCACCGGTCCGGCCAGCGCCCCGGCTCCTCCTACAGCTCGCAGTCCCAGACCCGCTGGTAGCGGGCGGGGCCGGCCCGCGCCGCGGGACGGCGCCGTCGGGCCGCTACTCGGCCGGTGGTGGCCCGGCCTCGCCGGCCGCCTCAGGCTGCGGCCCGCGAGCGGCGTCGGGCTCGCGGACCGGCGCCGCGCCGTCGGCGCCGTCAGCCCCGTCGCCGTCGGTGTCCGCGCCCGCCAGCTCGTCGTCGAGGTGGGCGAGGGCGGTGACCTCGACCTCGCCCCGCTTGGCTTCGAGCGCGACCGAGGCGACGACGAGCAGGATGCTGATCGGCAACAGGATCGTGCGGTTGTCGCCGATCCACCCGACGACGCCGTCGAGCGGCCCCTCGAACGCCTCGCCGAACCGGCGGATCAGCCACAGCCGCACGACGGTGCCGCTCAGGTTGAGGGCGAAGAACACCCGCAGCGACATGCCGGCGGCGCCGGCGAACAGGCAGATGACGTTGTTGGGGGCGACGAAGACGAGCGGGTGCGCGGCCTTGCCGAACCAACCCTCGGCCTGCCGGAGCAGCTGGCCCCAGGTCTTGGTGCGACGCTCCATCCAGGCGACCGCGGCGTCGCCGTACCAGTAGCCCAGCAGGAAGAACAGCGGGTCGCTGATCATCAGGCGGACGACGCCGATCGCGTAGTACGACCAGGCGTCCATGTCGTTGGTGACCAGGACCAGGTTGCGGTTGCGGGCGTTGAGCGCGATCAGCCAGGCCGGATGCGTGTCGACCAGCGAGGGCGCCAGCGCGTCGCCCAGGTAGCCGAGCGCGACGGTGATCGCCAGCGGCACCCCGACGAGCGTCAGCGCGCGGCGCGAAGGTCGTCGCCGGGCCGGCGCCGTGGTCGTGGGCACGTCGTCCGCCATGGTCACCCGAGCCTACGGGACACCGCCCGCCGCGGGGGCCTCGCGGTCGTGGCCGGCACCACCCGTGGCCGCCGCGCGCCGGAGGCGACCGGTGTGACGCACGTCTCCTAGTCTGCGGTCACCCCTTCGTTCGATCCGGACGCACGCACACCACAAGGAGGCCCGATGCAGGGGCTCATGCAGGACTACCCGCTCACCCTCCCGCACCTCTTCTCGCGGGCCGAGCGGCTCTTCTTCGACAAGGTGGTCGTCACGGTCACCGCCGCCGGCAAGGAGACCGTCACCTACGGCGA
>DATGPY010000054.1:0-2991 GCA_035304465.1 Acidimicrobiales bacterium
ACGGTCGCCCGGCTGACGCCGGCCTCGCGGGCGATGTCGTCGACCGAGGTCTTGCGGATGCCCCAGCGGGCGAAGCACCGCAGCGCGGCCTCGACGAGCCGCCGCTCGGCGTCGCCCGCCGACAGGTACTCGGCGGCCCAGGCCCCGACCGGCGCCGCCGGGCCGGCGGCGCCGTCACCCGCACCGGCCTCGAGCTGGTCGTCGATCACCGTGGCCTGCGTCACGCCTGAGACACTATGCACGAATCCGTCTCATCGTCCAGGGGGCCGGCCCCGGCCGGCGCGGCTCAGCCCCGCGGATCGAGCTCGACCACGCCTGCGAGCAGCTGCTCCCGCACGAGGCGGCGGGCCGCGGCCGGGTCGTCGAGGTCCCAGCTGCCGGGGCTGCCGATGAGCGACAGGAACAGCCGGGCCAGCAGCTCGGCCGCCTGGTCGGCCACGACGCCGGGGCGCAGGCGCTCACGCGCCAACCGGGACGCCAGCTCGGCCCGGACGCCGTCGATGACCAGCGGCATGACCGTGGCCAGCCGGGGGACGATCTGGCCCGCCTCCTCCTCGAGGGCCCGCTGCAGCGCGGCGTGGGACCTCAGGCGGCGCCGGGCCGCGACCAGCCCCCGCTCCAGCAGTGTCGCCAGGTCGGGGGCGTCGCCGATGTCGCGGCGCAGGTCGGCGAAGAAGTCCGCGACGGCGTGGGCGACCGCGGCGCCGACGACCTCGTCCCGGCCGCCGGGGAACGACCGGTAGACCGTGGCCCGGGCGACCCCGGCCTCCCGCGCCACCTCCTCGACGGTCACCGCGCCGAGGCCGTCCCGCGCCGCGCAGGCGTAGGCGGCGTCGATGATCCGCCGCCGGGTGGTGTCGGCGTCGTCGCGGGTCCCGCCGACGGCTCAGCCCCCCTGGTGCAGGACGCCGTCCCGGGCAGCGGCCCGACCGTCGCCGGCCGCCCGGTCGATCCGGTCGTCGACGACCGGGTCCGCCTCGCGGTCCCGCCGCTGCACGACGTTGCGCAGCACGAGCGGGTAGCCGACGACGGCGATCGTCGAGAAGATGAACCACTGGACGGCGTAGCTGAGGTGGTTGCCCTCCGACAGCTCGGGCGGGGGCACCGGCACGAGCGAGCTCGGCCCGGCCAGCCCCTCCTCGGCGCCCGCGGGCTCCGGCGGCTCGGAGCCCGTGGCGAGGACGAGGCCCGGCCGCACGCCCGCCTCCTCGAGCAGGGGGGCGACGTCGCGGGGCGCCGTGCCGTCGAAGCTGTCCGGGTCGACGACCAGCCCCTCGACCGCCACCCGACCCTCGGGCGGCGGCGCCTCCACCGGCACGCCGTCGCCACCGAGGCCGACGAAGCCCCGGAGCACGCCGACCCGGCTGCCGTCGTCGAGCTCCAGCGGCGTCACCAGCCAGGCGCCGGCCACGCCGTCCTGGCTGCGGTTGCGCACGACGACGGTGCCGCCGTCGTCGTAGGTGCCCTCGGCCGTCACCCGGCGGAAGCGGGCCTCGCCGACGGCACCGTCGTCGCCGAGCGGCAGCAGCTCCTCGACCGGGGCGACCGGCATCTCCGTGCGCGCCTCGACGAGCTCGTTGCGGTCGCGCTTCTCGTCGAGCCGGCGCAGCTGCCAGAACCCGAGGTTGACCATCGTGACCACGAGCAGGGCGACGAGCACGTGGGACAGCAGCCAGCGAGGGCTGAGCAGGAAGCGGGCGCTCGGGCGGGACACCGCCACCCAGGCTACGGAGGCGCCGGCGCGCCGGCCATTCTCCCCTGCAGGGCCGCCGGCGGTCCGAGGCGGTCACCGGCCGAGGGGCGGCGCGCGTGCCACCATGCCCCCGTGCCCGAGGACCCGGACACGACCACCCGCCGCCTCCGGCGGGAGCCGCCCCCGTTCCGGCCTGCCACCGTGCGGCGCGTCGAGGCGGTGACGCCCCGCCTCGTCCGGGTGGTGCTCGACGGCGACGGCCTCGAGGGCCTGGTGCCGCCCGAGCCGGCAGCCAGCGTCCGCCTGCTGCTCCCCCGCCCCGGCGAGCGGGAGGTGACGCTCCCCCGCTGGAACGGCAACGAGTTCCTGCGACCGGACGGGAGCCGCCCGTCCATCCGCACGCTCACGCCCCTGCGCCCGGCGCCGGGCGACGGCGCGCTGGCCGTCGAGGTCGTGCTCCACGGCGAGGGCACGCTGTCGACGTGGGCGACGGCGGCCCGCCCGGGCGACCCCGTCGCGGTCTCCGGCCCGGGCCGCGGGTACGCCGTCGACCCGGACGCCACCGACCACCTGCTCGCCGGGGACGAGACCGCCCTGCCCGCCATCCGCCAGCTGCTCGACCACCTCCCGCCGGACCGCCCGGCCCGAGTGCTGGTCGAGGTGGCCGCCCCGGCGGCGCGGCTCCCGCTCGGCGACCGCGACGGGCTGGAGGTCGTGTGGCTCGACCTGCCGCCGGGCGCGCCCCCGGGCGGGGCGCTGGTGGGCGCGGTGGCCGGCGCCCCGATCGGGCCGGGCACGCAGGTGTGGGTGGCCGGCGAGGCGGCCGCCGTCCAGCGCATCCGCCGCGCGCTGTTCGTGGAGCGGGGCGTGCCCCGCAGCCGGGCGACCGTCCGCGGCTACTGGAAGCACGGCCGGGTGGGGACCTGACCCCCACCCGGCCGGTCGTTCGTCACGCCGTCGGCAGCTCGTAGTCGGCGAACTGCTCGCGCAGCTCCTTCTTCGAGAACTTGCCGACGCTCGTCTTCGGGATCGAGTCGATGAAGACGACGTCGTCGGGCAGCCACCACTTCGCCACCCGGCCCTCGAGGAACGAGACGATGTCCTCCTTCGTGGCCTGCTGGCCCTCCCGCAGCACGACGCAGGCCAGCGGGCGCTCCCCCCACTTCGGGTGGGGCAGGCCGATGACCGCGGCCTCGGCGACGGCGGGGTGGGCCATGATCTCGTTCTCCAGCTCGACCGAGCTGATCCACTCGCCGCCCGACTTGATCACGTCCTTCGTGCGGTCGCGCAGCCGGATG
>DATGPY010000055.1:0-6090 GCA_035304465.1 Acidimicrobiales bacterium
CCAGGGCGACGGTGACGACGCCGTCCTCGCTCACCGCTCGGCCGCCCCCGGCGTCCGCACCCGCCGGTCCCGCCGGCCGCCCGTCCGGTGGGCGTCGCCGGTCGGCGCGACGGCCAGCACCTCGAACCCCCCGCCCGGCCGGCGGCGGGCGGAGACGGTGCCGCCGATGGCCCGGGCGCGCTCACGCATGTTCCGCAACCCGTGGCCCCCGGGCGGCGCGCCCTCCGGCGCCCCGGCCGGGGCACCCCCGTCGTCCCGGACGACCAGGATCGTCGCGCCCTCGCGAGCCTCGAGCACAACCTCGACGTGGCGGGCCCCCCGGGCGTGCTTGGCGACGTTGGTGGCCGCCTCCTGGGCGACCCGGTACAGCGCCCGGGCGACCGCTGCCGGCACGTCCTCCAGGTCGCCGACGCGGGTGACCTCGACCTCGACGCCCCGCCCGCGCAGCACGTCGAACAGGCCGTCGACCGCGTCGAGGGTCGGCACGGGGTCGCGGTCGACGGGGCCCTCGCCGGCGGCCGAGCGAAGCAGACCGAGGGTGCCCCGGATCTCGCGCAGGGTGCGGCGGCTGATCTCGGCGATGGCGCGGAGCGCCCGGGCGGCCTCCTCCGGCTGGCTGTCGATGACCCGGGCGGCGACGTCGGCCTGCATCGACACGGTGGCGACCGCGTGCCCGACCGAGTCGTGCAGCTCGCGGGCGATCCGGTCGCGCTCCTCCGCGAGCCGTCGCTCGGTCTCGGCGGCCCGCCGGTCGGCCTCGCGCTGCTCGATCGCCGCCAGCTCGACCCGCCGCGCCCGCATGACCAGGCCCGCGGCGGTCGCGGAGGTGAACCAGGCGACGTCGCGGAAGTTGGCCAGGCTCAGCAGCGAACCAGAGCCTCGGGCGGCGGTGAGCCCGTGGACGCCCGCCACGACCAGTGCGGCGAGCGGCAGCGACACCGTCGGGCGGCAGAGCTCCGCGGCGTTGGCGAGCGCCAGCACGACGACGATTGCGACGACGATCCCGCGGTGACCGGCCGCGATCCAGGCCGCCGCCAGCAGCGACGTGGCCACCAGCACCCCCGCGGGCCGGACCCGGCGGACCAGGATCAACCCGCCGGCCAGGGCCGCCAGCCCCACCCGCACCGGGTTGGGCGCGTCGCCGAACCGCAGCCACGGCCCCACCAGCAGGATGGCGACGACGCCGGCGGCCCAGGCCGCGTCGCGCCGGGTCAGGTCGCGCAGCGTGGCGCGGGGGCGGGGGTCGGCGGCCGAGGTCACGACCCGGGTCCCGGCGGAGAGCCAGCTGCCCGGGTCGGGCGGGTGGCCCCGCGACCGGGCGCCGGACGCGGCGGCACCTGCGTCCATGTCCGCCCAGTCTGCCACCCAGAGTGGTCACAGGCGATCGCTGGGCGCGCTCGGATCACGGTGCCGGCCCGGGCTCGAGGGCGCCGTCCGGGGGCAGCTCACGGGTCACGGCGAAGACCCACACGGCCCCGGCGACCGCATCGTCGGGGTCGGGCCCCTCGTCGGTGGTGCCGGGCGCGTGCTCCTCCAGCCAGGCGGTGACGGCCGGACCGGGCCGGCCGAACCGTGTGGCACCCGACCCGCCGGCGGCCAGCCGGTCGGCGACCAGCGCGTCCCGCAGGTCGTCGAGCTGCTCCTCGTCGAGCGCGCCGTGCTCGGCGAGGAGCGCCAGCAGCGCCCGCTCGTCCTCGTCGGCGTCCGCGGCGTCGACCTGCTCCCCGGCCTCCGTGGGCTCCCCGGCCCGGACCCCGGGCTCCGGCGGGTCCGTGGACGGGACGCCCTCGGCCCCGGCCTCGGGTGCCGGATCGGCGGCGTCGGCCTCGGCCGCGGGCTCGCTCGTGGTCGTGGTCGTCTCCGGGGCCGCCGTCGCGGCGGCCGCCACCTCCGGTGGTGCGCTCGGCGCCGGGCCCTGTGCCCCGACCGCCCCACCGCCGCCGGCCGACGACCCGCCCCGGCCCGCGACCGCACCGCCCGTCGCGGCGGCCCAGTGGGCCCGGAGAGCGTCGGCCCCCAGCGCCCGGGGGTGGACGGCGACCTCGTCGATGCCGCCGGTGAAGCCGAACCGGCCGATGGTGGGCAGGGCCTCGAGACCGGGCTCCAGGTCCTGCCAGCCGACCCGCCAGTGGCCGGTGTAGGAGCGGGGCACGGACTCGGGGGTCGAGCCGACCAGCGCCCCGTCGACGTAGAGCTTGGTGCCGTCCGCGCCGACGGTGCCCTGCAGCAGGTGCCACCCGCCGCCGGTGATCGGCGTGGGCGAGGTGACGCCGACGAACCGCTTGATCAGCAGCCCGTCGGTGCTGCCGAAGCGCGGACGGTTGTCGCTGCCGACGTAGAGCCAGTGGTTGGTGAGGAGCGAGTGGGCGGCCCGGCTGCTCCCGAACGTCGCGACGACGCCCCAGTCGCCTGCGTCGTCGATCCGCACCCAGGCCTCGACGGTCACCTCGTTCGGCACGGCGACGGGCGAGGCGTTGGAGACGTAGTCACCGGGGCCGAGCTCGAGGTGCTTGCCCACGTTCGGTCGCACCTGCACCAGCGCCGGCGGGTCGGCGTAGGCCGTCCGGGACGAGTAGACGACCCACGAGTTGTACACGCCGTCCGCCAGCCGGCCGGGGGCGGTCGACGAGTTGACCGCCGGTGTGCCCCGGCCCGCGGGGTCGTCGAACCGGTAGTAGAGGTACGGCTGGTCGGCGACGACGGCGTCCGGGTAGGTGGGGCGGGCGGCGAGCGCGTTGCCGGTGTTGTCGGTCGGATCGACCTCCCCGTCCGCGGCCGACCAGCGGAGGTCGAAGGTGACGCCGTCGCCCGCCGCCGGGCCGTGCTCGGCGTTCGGGTACCAGACCGACACCCGGAAGGTCGCCGTCTCCCCGGCGGACGGCGACCACCCGGTGTCGACGCCGGCGCCGAGCGCGCCGAGCGTCGTGTCCTCGACGACCACCTGGGCGGGCACGAACCCCTCCGCGTCGGGGAACGCCCCGCCGGTGCGGGTGCCGCGCTCGACCCGCACGTGCAGCTTCGGGTCGAGCTGCCCGTCCACCGACCCGGCGGCGAGCCGGACGCGGGGGCGGGTCCCGCCCGCACCCTCGTAGGTGACCTCGACGGCCCGGGAGGTCCTGACCCCGGCCCACAGCGTGTCGCCGGCGAACAGCGGCCGGCCGCCGTCGTCGTCGACCAGCCGGTCCCGGGCGGTGGCCCAGTTGTTGCCGGCGTTGGCGGTCGCCGCCGTGTACGCCGCCTGCGACCGGCCGGTGACGGCTGGCGCGACGACGGCGACGACGGCGACCACCGTCGCCGTCGCCCCGGCCAGGGCCCGGGCCCGCCCGCCGCGGGACCGGGCCCCGCCGTGGGGGCGCGCCTGCCGGTCGACGGCGCCCCGGGCGAGGACCCCGAGGCCGGCCGCGGTGAGGGCCAGCGGCAGCCACTCGCCCTCCACCACCCAGTGGGCGGGGAGGCCGATCCAGGGCACGAGCAGGAAGCCCCGGCCCCGGACCCGGTGCCGCGCGACCGGGGTGGCGTCGGGGTCGCGGTTGGCGTCGCCGCGGGTGACGTAGGTGCCGTCGGGGTTCTCGGCCACGATCCGGTGCGTGACCAGCTCGCCGGGGCGCTCCGGGTCCTCGAAGGTGACGACCCGCCCGAGGACGGCGGTGTCGTCGTCCAGCGCCCGCACGACGACGACGTCGCCGGGGCCGATGACCGGCTGCATCGAGCCGCTGGCGACCACCGAGGCCGAGAAGCCCGGCAGCGGCACCAGCACGACGGCGAAGACCGCCAGCGCGGCCACGTACCACAGCGCCGTGCGGGCCAGGCCGAGGCGCAGCAGGTGCAGCCAGCCGGCCAGGTCGGTGCGCTCGTCAGCTGCGTCGAGCGTCTGCATGACGGGCTCCCAGGGAGCTGACCCGCGAGGGTCAGCCGGCCTGCTGGGCCTCCCAGACGAAGGTGACGTCCTCGATGGTGGCGCCGGCCTGGGCGCTCGAGGTGGTCTCGATCGAGACCGTGTAGACCGCGTCGTCGGCGGCCGGGCCGACCTGCCAGCTCGATGCGCCGGCCCCGCCGTAGCCGGTCGGCAGCTGGTCGAGCGGGACGTCGCTGTAGATCGGGGTGCCGTCCCGCAGGACCGTCACCAGGGTGTCGGCGTCGAGGCCGCGCGTCGCCGTGTAGCCGGGGTCGACGTACATGCGGACGTCGGCCCGGGCCCTGCCCCCGAAGGTGACGGTGATCTGGCGGTCGGCGATGCCCTCGCCGACGGCGAGCTCGCTGTCGTACTCGCCGGTGTAGGGCCTGCCGGCGCCGTTCAGGCCGACGGAGAACATCGGCGCCGTGAGGTCGTCGTCCAGGGTGACGAAGCCCGACGTCGCCCAGTTGTTGTCGGCGTTGTCGGTCTGGGCCCGGAAGGCCGCGTCGGAGAAGCCGAGGACGGTCAGCGCGGCCAGCGCCAGGCCGGCCAGCCCGGCCCCGGCCTTCGCCGCGGTCCGGGAGCGTCGTGTGGTGGTCATGGTGCCTGCCTTCGTGGGAGCGGTGGTCGGGTCTCGACGCCCGACCTCGGGGGACGCGTCGAGCATCACCCGTCGTGGCCGTCGGGCCATCCGCCCCCGGCAGGCATTCGCACCTACGCCCCGGGATGTACGCGGGTCACCCCGGGGAGCAGGTGGGTCAGGTCAGCGGCGGCGCCACCGCGGGCGCTCGCCCGAGGCGAAGCGCTCCTGGCCGGCCTTGAAGGCCGCCGCGTCCGAGCCGATGCGGGTGAACAGGTTGGCCATGCCGATCGCCTGGGTGCGCGGCACCTCCAGGGCGGTCCACAGGGCTCGCATCGTGCCCTGGACGACGAGCGGCGGGGCGTCGGCGACGACCCGCGCCGCCCACGCCGCCCGCTCGAGCAGCTCGTCGCGGGGCACGACCTCGCTCACGAGCCCGATCTGGTGCGCCCGCTCGGCGGAGAGGCGCTCGTGGACGCCGAGCAGCGACATCCGCATCACCTCCGGGAACGGCATCTTCGAGAGCATGTGGATGGGCTCGAAGGCCGCCGTCATGCCGTAGGTGACGTGCGGGTCGAAGAAGGTGGCGTCCTCGCTGGCGATGATGAACTCGACCTCGCCCAGCATGTAGAACGCACCACCGCAGGCCATGCCCTGCACGGCCGCGATGACCGGCTTCCACAGGTCGCGGGCCTTGGGACCGATGTCGCGGCCGGGGTCGTCGAACATCCACGGCGTCGGGTAGCCGGGGAGGTCCCCCGCCGCCATCGCCGCGTTGTTCTCCTCGGACATGGCCTCGTTCCGGTCGATGCCGGTGCAGAACGAGTCGCCCTCGCCGGCCAGCACGACGCAGCGGACCTCGTCGTCGTAGCGGAAGGCGGTCCACACCTCGGCGAGCTCGCGCTGCATGCGCTGGTTGATCGCGTTGCGGACCTCGGGCCGGTTGAGCGACACCCAGGCGACCCCGTCGTCCTTGCGCACCAGCAGCGTCTCGTAGTCGGCCATGGCGCGGCGAGCATAGTGACGCCATCGGGCACCCCGACGCGCCGCGCCCCGCCGGCCGCGGGGCCGGCGGGGCGCAGGTCGTCCCGTGCGTGCCCGGTCGGGGCTACTCGATGCGCAGGCCGGAGATGGCCCGGCTGATGACCAGCTGCTGGATCTGCTCGGTGCCCTCGAAGATGTCGTAGATCTTCGCGTCGCGGTGCATCCGCTCGACCGGGTACTCGCGGGTGTAGCCGTAGCCGCCCAGGATCTGGATCGCCCGCTCGGTCACCCACACGGCGACCCGGCCGGCCTTCAGCTTCGACATCGAGCCCTCGGCGTTCTTGTAGCCGCCGTTGCGGGCCAGCCAGGCGGCCCGGTGGACGAGCAGCCGAGCGGCGTCGATCTCCATGGCCATGTCGGCGAGCATGAAGGCGATGGCCTGGTTCATGATGATCGGCTTGCCGAAGGCCACCCGCTCCTTGGCGTAGGCCAGGGCGTACTCGTAGGCGGCCCGGGCGATGCCCACGGCCATGGCGCCGACGGCCGGGCGGGTCGCCTCGAAGGTGGCCATCGCGGGCTGCTTGGCGCCGGTCCGCTGCTGCTCCCGGGCCCGGGCGAGCCTCTCGTCGAG
>DATGPY010000056.1:0-2801 GCA_035304465.1 Acidimicrobiales bacterium
CGTGTGGTTGCGGTACCAGGTGGCGTCCTCGGCGAAGGCGGCGAGGTGCGGGTACAGCTCGGGGTCGATCCGCCCGGTGCCGTCGAGGAGGCTGGCGGTCGGCAGGGCGTCGAGCACGACCACGACGACCGGCGGGAGGTCCCCGGCGCCGTCGCCGGAGGCCGACTCCCCGGGGGTGACGTCGAAGCTCGTCGGGTCGTCGCCGGCCAGGAACTGGTTGGCCGGTGACAGCACGAGGAACTGGACGACGAAGAGCACCGAGGCCACCCCGAGGTAGCGCAGGTAGGTGGCGGTCAGCTCGAAGCGCCGGCGCAGCCCGGCGAGGAGCGCCGCGGCCGCGACGCCCAGGCCGACGAGCACCGGCGGCGCCCACGTCGTGGCGTCCGCCCCCAGGCGCCACACGGCGAGGCCGGCGAGCAGGGCGACCGCGGCGAGGTGGAACCGGGCCCGGCTGCGGTCGCCCGCCAGCCCGGCCACCAGCCCGAGCAGCCCGACGACCAGCGTGGGGACCAGGGCGACGATGAGGGCGAAGGCGACGACGTCGGCGCCGGACGCGCCCCGGGTGATGAAGGTCTCGGGCGACCGGCCGAAGCTGTCGAGGATCGGCCGGGTGAAGGCCAGGCCGGCCAGACCGGCGACCTCCCCGAGCGCGGCGAGCTCCCGACGCACGCGGCCGCGCGCCGGCCGCCCGTCGTCGCCTCCTCTCTCCTCCGCTCCCTCCGGCCCAGCCACGCGGCGACGCTACCGCTCACCCCTCGTGGGCGGCGAAACGCGGGCGACGACCGCGACGACGGGCGCCGGGGTCCCGGGCCGCCGGTACGATCCGAGCCGACGGACCCGATCCCATGAGCGACGCCCACCCACACCACCTGACCCGGCCCCGGCTGACGCACGTCGCCCTGCCGTGCTCGGACCTCGACCGGTCGCTCGACTTCTACACCTCCGTCACCCCGCTGGTCGTCGTGGCCCGCAACGAGGACGAGGGCGGGCGCAGCGCCTGGCTCTCCAACCCGGGCCAGGCCCGCGACCCGTTCGTCGTCGTGCTCGTCGAGCCCGCGGGGGCCTCCGGCGCGCCCGGGGCGACGCTGGCCCCGTTCGCGCACATCGGCATCGAGGTGCCCGAGCGGGCGGACGTCGACCGCATCGCCGAGCGGGGGCGCGAGCTCGGCTGCCTGCACTGGGCGCCCCGCCACGTCGCCGAGCACGTCGGCTACGTCTGCGCCCTGGTCGACCCCGACGGCAACGTCGTCGAGTTCTCCCACGGGCAGAAGGTGTTCTCGACCGTGCGTTCGCTGTGGGGCGACGGCGGGTGACGCGGTGCCCGACCCGGGCCACCCCTCCGGCGTGAACGACCACCAGGCGCCCGGGGAGGGGGCGGTGCGCCGGCGCGGGGGCGACCTCGCCAAGGTCGTGCTGGTCGGCGTGGCCGCGGGGTTCCTGTCGGGGCTGTTCGGCGTCGGCGGCGGCGTGCTGATGGTGCCGGCCCTGGTCGTCGGCCTGGGGATGGGCCAGCGGCTGGCCCACGGCACGTCGCTGGCGGCCATCGTGCCCATCGCCCTGGCGGGCGTGGCCGGCTACGCGCTCGCCGGCGAGGTCGACTGGGCGGCGTCGCTGTTCCTGGTCATCGGTGCGGCCGGCGTCGGCGCCCGGCTGGGCACCCACCTGCTCCACGTGCTCCCCCAGCGGGCCCTGGCGCTGGCCTTCGCCGCGGTCATGCTGGCCACCGCCGCCCGCATGGTCGTGGGCGACCCCGAGGGCGGCGGCCGCCCCGACCTCAGCGTCGGCATCGCGCTCGCCCTCGTGGCCGTCGGCGTGGTGGCGGGGACGACGGCCGGCCTGCTGGGCGTCGGCGGCGGCGTCGTCATGGTCCCGGCGATGGTCGTGCTGGTCGGGATGCCCGCCGCGGTGGCCAAGGGCTCGTCGCTGGCGGTCATCATCCCCACCGCGGTCGTCGGCACCCGCAACAACCTGCGCAAGCGCAACGCCGAGGTCCGCACGGCCGCCCTCGTCGGCCTGTCCGGGCTGGTGTCGTCGTTCCTGGCCTCCCAGCTCTCGGTCGGCCTCGACGAGCGGCTCTCCAACCGCCTCTTCGCCGGCCTGCTCGTCGTGATGGCCGCACGGATGCTGTGGGAGAACCGCCGCCCGGCGGCTAGCCGGCGGTGACGGTGAGCGGCCGCAGCCGGGCCCGGCCCGGCGGGCCCTCGACGGCGTAGGCCTCCAGCGCGTTGCGCTCCCCGACCGCGTCGGGGAGCAGCAGCGCGTGCACGACCCGGCCCTCGTCCCACCAGGGCGCGGGCTGCACGGGGGCGACGGCGGCGACGACCCCGTCGACCGCCACGGCCACCACCTCGCCCTCCGGCAGGTCGGTCTCCCCGATGACCTCGAGCACCGGCGGGCCGTCGCCGGGGTCCTCGATGCGGTCGAGGTCCCGCACCGCCAGCGCGGCGCCCCGGTCCGGGCCGACGTCGAGCTCGTCCACCGGCCGGCCGACCAGCGGGCCGTGCTCGGTGCGCTGCCAGATCGCGAGCTCGCCCTCGCCGGGCACCGGGTCGGCGGCGAGGACCCGTTCCAGCCCCGCCGCGGCGTCGAGGACGAGGAAGTCGCCGCCGTCCTCGGGCTCGAGCGTGTCGAAGTCGGTGTGCAGCACCGGCTTGTCCGCCCCGCGGACGGCGTCGGCCTGCGAGGCGGGCACGCCGTCGACGTCGTCCCAGGCCGGCGCGAGGCCCATCAGCTCGGCGATGGTCGGCACCAGGTCGACGTTCAGCACGTTGGCGTCGTCGACCGCGCCCTCGGTCTGACCC
>DATGPY010000057.1:0-7888 GCA_035304465.1 Acidimicrobiales bacterium
GGCTGCGGTCGCCGCCACGAGGACGGCCGCGAGTAGCGAGCTGAGTCTCCGCATCACTTGGGGGGCTCCTTCGTCCGCCATGCCGCTCGCCGGCGGCGCCGGGTCCGCACGGTAGCGCGCGGGGTGACACCGCGGTCAGCGGGGCGGCCGCCCGGCCCGCCGGCGCCTCGGTACCCTCGGCGCCGTGGACGACGCGACCGCGACCGGCGAGGAGGTGGGCCAGGAGGCGCTGCCCCCCGGGTACCCCGCCGAGTGGGACGCGGACGTGGTGCTGGCCGACGGCAGCACGGTGCGCATCCGGCCGATCCGCCCCGACGACGGGCCCCGCCTCGTGGACTTCCACGGCCGGCAGTCGCCCGAGAGCATCTACTTCCGCTACTTCTCGCCCCACCCCCGGCTCAGCGACGAGGAGGTGCACCACCTCACGCACGTCGACTACGTCGACCGCATGGCCTTCGTGGCACTGCGGGGCGACGTGCTCGTCGGCGTCGCCCGCTACGACCGCTGGCCGATGCGCTCCGAGGCCGAGGTGGCGTTCTTCATCGACGACGCCCACCGGGGCCGGGGCATGGCGACGCTGATGCTCGAGTACCTGGCCGAAGCGGCCCGGCGCAACGGCATCAGCGCCTTCACCGCCACCGTGCTGCCGGCGAACCGCCGCATGGTCGGCGTGTTCCGGGCGGCCGGCTTCCAGGTGCGCAGCACGTTCGAGGAGGGGGTGATCGAGGTGCACCTCGACCTCCGGCCGACGCCCGAGGCGATGGCGGCCATCGAGGCGCGGGCCCAGCGGGCCGAGGCCGAGGCCGTCCGACGGCTGCTCGAGCCCCGCTCGATCGCCGTCATCGGCGCCGGCCGCGACCGCCACAGCGTCGGCCACGCCGTGCTGCGCAACCTGCTGGCCCACGGGGTGAACGCCCCGGTCCACCCCGTGAACCGCAACGCCGACCACGTCGGGGGCGTCCCCGCGGTGCGGTCGATCGCCGACGTCGAGGGGCCGGTCGACCTGGCGATCGTCGTCGTGCCGGCCGCCGAGGTGCCCGGGGTGGTCGAGGAGTGCGGGCAGAAGGGCGTTCGGGCCGTCATCGTCATCTCCGCCGGCTTCGCCGAGTCCGGGCCGGAGGGCGCCGCCCTCTCGGCCGCCACGCTGCGGGCCTGCCGCCGCCACGGCATGCGGCTGCTCGGCCCCAACTGCTTGGGCGTCATCAACACCGACCCCGAGGTGCGCCTGCACGCGACCTTCGCCACCCCCACCACCCGCCCGGGCCCGGTGGCGCTGCTGTCGGAGTCGGGCACGATCGGCGGCGCGCTCCTGGATCGGATCCGCGAGGCCGGGCTCGGCGCCTCGTCGTTCGCCGCCATCGGCAATCGGGCGGACGTGTCGGCCAACGACATGCTCCAGTACTGGGCCGACGACGACCGCACGCAGCTCGTCCTGCTCTACCTGGAGTCGTTCGGCAACCCCCGCAAGTTCAGCCGCATCGCCCGCAGCCTGTCCCGCACCAAGCCGATCGTGGCGGTCAAGAGCGGTGGTGCCGCCCGCGCCTACCCGGACGACGAGGTCGACCTGCCGCCCGAGACCTTCGAGGCGCTGGTCGAGCAGACCGGCATCATCCGGGTCGACACGCTGTCCCAGCAGCTGGACGTCGCCCGGCTGCTCGCCTGCCAGCCGCTCCCCGCAGGCGACCGGGTGGCGCTGGTCGGCAACGGCGGCGGCTCGCTCGCCCTCGCCGCCGACGCCTGCGTCGACGCCGGCCTGCGGCTCGCCACCGTGGGACCCGCCGTGCGGGAGGCGGTCGGTGCCGGCGGCAGCGGCGTGCGGGTCCGGGGGAGCACCGTCGACCTCGGCTTCGAGGCCACCGCCGAGGACCTGACACGGGCGCTCGTCGCCCTCCTGGCCGACGACGGCGTGGACAGCGTGCTCGTCGTCTGCGCTCCGGCGCCCCGCCAGCCGACCGACGACCTGGTCGGCGCGGTCGAGGCGGCCGGGGCCCGGGCCGGCGGGACGCCGCTCGTGGCCTGCGTGTTCGGACCGCACCCGCCGACCATCACCCCGGAGGGCGGGCCCCCCGTGCCGGTGTTCGACTTCCCCGACGACGCCGCCTACGCGCTCGGCAAGGTCACCCGCTACGCGGCCTGGCGGTCGGCGCCGGAGGGCACCGCCGTCGAGCCGCCCGGCGCCGACGCGGCGGCGGCCCGGTCGCGGGTGGCCGCGGCGCTGGCGGCCGGGACCGAGGGCGAGCTGCCGGTGGGGGAGGCCGCCGACCTGCTGGCCGCCGCCGGCCTGCCCATGGTCCCGTCGCGGGTCGCCCACGACGTCGACGAGGCGGTCGAGGCCGCTCGGGCCGTCGGGTTCCCGGTGGCCGTCAAGGCGGTCAGCCGCACCCGGCTGGCGAAGACCGAGGCCGGCGGCCTGGCCCTCGACGTGCACGACGAGGCCGACGTGCGGGCCACGGTCGAGCGCATGGCGGGGGCGCTGGGGGAGCGGGCCTGGCCGGTCGTGGTCCAGCCCATGGCCGAGCCGGGCGTCGACGTCGCGGTGTCGGCCTCGGTCACGCCGATGGTGGGCCCGGTTCTCGCCGTCGGCCCCGGCGGCGTGGCCACGGCGGTGACGGCCGCCCAGGTGCACGTGCTGCCGCTCACCGACCTGGAGGCCCGCCGGTTCGTCGCCGACCTGCCGGTGGCCGAGCTGCTCGACGCCGACGGGCGACGCCTCCTCGAGGACCTGCTGCTGCGGGTCGGCCACCTGGTCGACGAGGTGCCCGAGATCGTGGGCGTCGAGCTCAACCCGGTGATCGTCGCGCCGACCGGCGCCGCCATCGTCGACGCCAAGGTCCGCATCGCCCCGGTCGACCGCGACCCCGTGCCACCGGTCCGCAGGCTGGCCGGCCCCCTGTAGCGGCGGGGCCGCCGGGATCGGCGCTCAGCGGGGGCGGGGCTCGCGGGGGAGCCCGAGGGTGCGCTCGCCGAGGATGTTCCGCAGGATCTGCGAGGTGCCGCCCATGATCGTGTAGGCGGGCGCGTAGCAGATGTTGCGGCTGACCCGTCGGGCGAGCCCCGGCTCGGCGAGCAGCGCCTCGGGGCCGAGCACCCGGGCGCAGAAGGCGGCGACCCGCTGCTCGAGCTCGGTGCAGAACGTCTTGGTGGCGGCCGAGAACTGCGGCGGCGCTTGGCCGAGGGTCTCCCGCAGGACGAGCAGGCGGCCGATGCGGTAGCCGGTCTCGATGGCGGCGATCTCCTGTCGCACCAGCGGGTCGGAGGTGTCGGCGAACGGGCGCACGTCCTCGTAGAGGCGGCGGTTGGACACCAGCCGGTCGATGCCGCCCCGCTCGTGCTCCATCTGCCGCATGATCTGGCGGAACGAGCCGTTCTCCCGGCCGATCAGGTTCTCCGCCGGGACCCGGACGTCGGTGAAGTAGACCTCGCAGAAGTGCCGGTTGCCGGTCATGTCGACGATGGGCTTCACCGTGATGCCGGGCGAGCGCATGTCGACGACGAACTCGGACAGGCCCTCGTGGGGCCGGGCGTCCGGGTCGGTCCGGGCGACGAGGTAGCACCAGTCGGCCGCCGCGGCGCCGGAGGTCCAGATCTTCTGCCCGTTGACCACCCAGTGGTCGCCGTCTCGCACCGCGCGCGTGCGGATGCCGGCGACGTTGGAGCCCGCGTCCGGCTCGCTCATGCCGATGCACCACATCGACGTGCCGGAGACGATGCCCGGGAGCCAGCGGCGCCGCTGCGCGTCGGTGCCGAACTGGAGCAGCGTCGGGCCCATCTGGCGGTCGGCGAACCAGGCGGCGGCGATCGGCGCGCCGGTGCTGATGAGCGCCTCGAACACCACGAAGCGCTCGAGCGGGCTGCGGCCGCCCCCGCCGTGCTCGACCGGCCAGGTCATGCCCAGCCACCCCCGGGCACCGAGCTCGGCGGCGAACTCCCGGTCGTGCCCCGTGATCCAGCTGTCCTCGGGCACGTCCGCACGCTCGGCGGCGGCGCGCCCCACCTTCAGCGCCTCCTCGCGCAGGGCGAGCAGCTCGGGGGACAGGCTGAACTCCATGGGCGGCGACGCTAGCGAAACCGTGATCGGGCCCGCGACTCGGTCCGGTAGCGTGCGCGGGGCATGCTCGCGCTGCAGATTCGACCCGTGCGCGCCGAGGAGCACGCGGCGCTCGGCGAGCTGACCGTCGCTGCCTACGCGTGGGCCGACCCCCGCACGCTCGACGACGGCTACGCGGACGAGCTGCGCGACGTGGCCGGCCGGGCCCGCGCCGCGGTCGTGCTCGCCGCGGTCGACGGAGCGACGGGTGAGGTGCTGGGCGGGGTGACGTTCGTGCCCGACGTGGCGAACCCGCTCGCCGAGTTCACCGAGCCCGACGCGGCCGGCATCCGCATGCTCGCCGTCGCTCCGCACGCGCGGGGCCGGGGGGTGGGGGAGGCGCTCACCCGGGCCTGCATCGACCGGGCCCGGGCGGGCGGCCGCCGTCAGATCGTCCTGCACTCGACCGACCGCATGACCGCCGCCCACCGCCTCTACACCCGCCTCGGCTTCGAGCGCGACCCGGGCATCGACTGGGAGCCCGAGCCCGGCCTGTGGCTGCGCGGCTTCCGCCTGCGCCTCGACGACCGGGCCGCGGCCGACGCCGGGCGGGGGTCGGCCGGCGCCACCGGGTGACCGCCGGGCCGGACGGTCAGCCGGCGACGGGGACGCCCAGGCCCTCGAGCACCCGGGCCCCGGGCAGCGCGGCCAGCAACGGGCCCGGCACGAGCAGCTTCGACCGGCGCAGGCCGCTG
Source organism: Acidimicrobiales bacterium (assembly GCA_035304465.1). GTDB lineage: Bacteria > Actinomycetota > Acidimicrobiia > Acidimicrobiales > VFJN01 > ZC4RG19. Next base: position 4,783 of record DATGPY010000057.1, read on the forward strand.
CCGACGACGACGCCGTCGAGGTCGACCACGGCGGCGTCGACCAGCAGCGGCCAGTCGACCGGCAGGCCGACGGGTGTGATGCCGCCGGGCTCCATGCCGCTCTCTGCCACCGCCCGGTCCGTGGGGGCGAAGCTCGCCTTGCGCGCGTCGAGGGTGCGGCGGACCAGCCCGTTGACGTCGGCCCGCGTCGTGGCCGGCACCACGCACGCGGCGAGCCGGGTCGTGCCGCCCCGTCGGGCCACCAGCACGACGCAGTTGGCCGACCGGTCGAGGGGCACGTCGTAGGTGGCGCAGAAGGCGGCGGTGTCCGCGAGGTCGGGGTCGATGGCGGCGACCCGGGCGTCGCGCGCGCTCGGGTGGGCGCGCAGCGCGGCGGCGACCGGCGGGGCGAGCAGCTCGGGGTGGTCGAGCGCCGGGTCCCAGGCGAGCGAGCCGAAGGCGACCATGGTGGAGAGTCTGCCCCGGGTGGGCCGGGGACGGCCTGCTGCTAGAACCGTCGCCGTGATCGACGAACCCCTCGTCCCCCTCCCCGCGTCCGGCCGCGTCTTCCGGGCCGGTCGGCGGGTGCGGCTCGCCGACGCCGACCCGTCGGGCCGCCTGCGCCTCGACGCGTGCGCCCGCTACCTGCAGGACATCGGCAACGACGACACGGCCGACAGCGGCATCGACGACGACCGGGTCACCTGGGTCGTGCGCCGGGCCGTGCTCGACGTGCACCGGCCGCCGCGCTGGCGCGAGTGGGTCGACGAGGCGACCTGGTGCGGCGGGCTCGGCGGGCGCTGGGCGGAGCGGCGCATGTCGATGGTCGGCGAGCGGGGCGGCCGGGTGGAGATCTCGACGCTGTGGGTGCAGGTCGACGTGGCGACCATGGCCCCGACCCGCCTGACCCCGCGGTTCCTCGAGGTCTACGGCGAGGCGGCGGGCGGCCGCCGCGTGTCCAGCCGGCTGTGGCTGGGCGATCCGCCCGAGGGCGCGGCGCGGCGGCCGTGGCCGCTGCGGGCGGTGGACATCGACCTCCTCGGCCACGTGAACAACGCTGCCTACTGGGCGGCGGTCGAGGAGCAGGCCGGCCCGGGCGGCGCCGTCCGTCACCCGGTCCTGGGCCGCCCGCACCGGGCGGTCATGGAGTACGGCCCGGGGATCCGGGCGGGCGCCGAGGTCGAGCTCCTGGTCGACGAGGGCGACGACCACCTGTCGCTGTGGTTCACCGTCGACGGGGCGGTGCACGCCGCGGCGACGGTGGTGCCGCTGCCCGAGCCGGCGCTGGCCGCGCCGGCCGGGGACGGTCAGGCGTCGACGAGCACGATCTTGCCGAACTTGCCCCCGGCCTCGAAGCGCTCGTAGGCGGCGGCCGCGTCCGACATCGCGAAGGTGTCGGCGATCGGGACGGTGAGCGTGCCGGTGGCGAGCAGGGGGAGCAGGTGGCGCTCCACCCGCCGGGCGGCCGCGGCCTTCTCCTCGAGCGGGCGGGCCCGGAGCGTCGAGCCGTGGATGTGGCCGCGGGCGCCCATGAGGGCCAGCAGGTTGACCTCGGCCCGGAAGCCGGCGCCGACGCCGATGACGGCGATGCGCCCGCCGGTGGCGAGGGATCGCAGGTCGTCGGCGATGTTCGGCGCCCCGACCAGCTCGAGCACGACGTCGAAGGGGCCGTGGTCGGTGAACGAGGCCGGGTCGACCGCGGTGGCGCCGAGCGCCGCGACGTCGTCCCGCAGGTCGGGGTTCCGGACCGTGGCGACCACCTCGCAGCCCGCCGCGACGGCCATCTCGACGGCGGCGGTGCCCACGCCGCCGGCGGCGCCGTGGATGCAGACCCGCTCGCCGACCGACAGCTCGCACTGGGTGAAGAGCGCGTCGTGCGCGGTGGTGTAGTTCTCGGGGAAGCCGCCGGCACGCTCCCAGCTGACGCCCTCGGGCACGGGCATGGCCACGATCTCGGGGACGACCGCGAGCTGCGCCTGCCCGGCGCCGGCGACGACGGCCATCACCCGGTCGCCGACGCCGAAGCGGCGGACGCCGGGGCCGGTCGCGACGACCTCGCCGGCCAGCTCGAGGCCGGGCAGCTCGGGCGGGGCGGTGCCCGGCGGGGGCGGGTAGTGGCCGTCCCGCTGCATGACGTCGCCCCGGCTGATGCCGGCGGCCCGCACTCGCACGAGCAGCTCACCGGTGCCGGGCTCGGGATCGGGGTGCTCGCGCCACGCGAGCCCCCCGTCGACGATGGTGACCGCGTGCACCGGGCTCAGCCGCGCTGGTCCATCGGGACGTAGTCCCGGGGGCCGGGGCCGATGTAGAGCTGCCGCGGCCGGGCGATCTTCTGGTTCTGCTCGAGCAGCTCGACCCAGTGGGCGAGCCAGCCGGCGGTGCGGGGGATCGCGAACAGCACGGTGAACATCTCCAGCGGGAAGCCCATGGCCTGGTAGATGAGGCCGGAGTAGAAGTCGACGTTGGGGTAGAGCCGCCGGGAGACGAAGTACTCGTCGGACAGCGCGACCTCTTCGAGCTTGAGGGCGATGTCGAGGAGCGGGTTGCGCCCGGTGATGGCGAAGACCTCGTCCGCGGTCTGCTTGATGATCTTCGCCCGGGGGTCGTAGTTCTTGTACACCCGGTGGCCGAAGCCCTGGAGCTTGATCTCGCCGGACTTCACCCGCCGGATGTAGGCGTCCACCTCGTCGACCGAGCCGATCTCCTGGAGCATGCGGATGACGGCCTCGTTGGCACCGCCGTGCCGGGGGCCGTAGAGCGCGGCGGTGGCGGCGGCGACGCAGCTGTAGGGGTCGGCGTGCGCCGAGCCCACGGTGCGCATCGCGGTGGTGCCGCAGTTCTGCTCGTGGTCGGCGTGGAGGATGAAGAGGATGTCGAGCGCCTTGGCCAGCGCCGGGTTGGCGTCGTAGCGGGGCTCGGCCACCTTCCACATCATCGAGAGGAAGTTGGCGGTGAAGCCGAGCGAGTTGTCCGGGTAGACGAACGGCATCCCGACGCTGAACCGGTGGCACGCGGCGGCCAGCGTGGGCATCTTGGCGATGAGCCGCACGATCTGCTTGTGGCGGACCTCGGGGTCCATGATGTTCTTCGCGTCCTTGTAGAACGTCGAGAGCGCGGCCACCGCGGA
>DATGPY010000058.1:0-8545 GCA_035304465.1 Acidimicrobiales bacterium
GCGCCCACTTCTGCCTCGGCTCGCAGTTCGCCCGGCGGGAGCTGCGCACGATGCTGCTGCGGCTGAGCCGCCAGCTGGCCCACATCGAGCTGGACGGCGACCCGGAGTGGTCGCAGTCGCACTTCGTGTCGGGCGTCAAGCACCTGCCCGTGCGCTACGCGTTCCGGTAGGGGCCGCCGGCCGTTGCCGGTCGTCGCCCGTTGCCGGTCGTCGCCGAGCGGCTGCGGGCCGCGGTGCGGGCCGAGGTCGGCCTGCCCATCACCGTCGGCACCGCCACGACCAAGTTCCTGGCCAAGGTGGCGAGCGGCCTGGCCGAGCCGGACGGGCTGCTCGTCGTCCCGCCCGGCGGCGAGCTCGACCTGCTCCACCGGCTGCCGGTGTGGCGCCTGTGGGGCGTGGGGCCCACCCAGCACGCCCTCGGCCACGAGCCCCGCACGGTCGAGGCGCTCGACGCCGTCCTCGTCGGGCTCGTCGACCGGGTGGCCCGACGACGGCGCCGTCCAGCTCCCGCTGCCGCTCGACGCCGCCCCGGGCGAGGCCGTCGACGCGGCCGTCGACGAGGTGCGCGACCGCTTCGGCGCCCGGGCGCTGACCCGTGCCGTCCTGCTCGGGCGCGAGCCCCGGATCGAGCTACCGCTGCTGCCCCGAGTGAGCCCGGTCAGCGCCGGGGCCGGGACGGGTGGCGCAGCACGGTCACCGAGAACTCGGCGCCCTCGTGCCAGCGGCGCAGGTCCCAGGTGGCGAACCGGTGGTCGACCTCCAGCCGGGCCTGCTCGACGTAGCGGTCGAAGTCGGCGAGGGACAGGTGGCGCTCGACGTCGAAGCCGACGATGACGAACCCGTCGGGCCGGACGTGGGCGGCGACCCGGCGCAGGGCGTCGACCTCGGTGCGGGGCGCCAGGAACAGCATCACGTTGCCGGCCAGCACCGCGGCGTCGAACGGCTCGGGCTCGCCCTGGGCCGGCAGGTCGAGCTCGGCGAGGTCGGCCACGAGCCAGCGGGGGCCCGGGTGGTCGTGGCGGGCGACGTCGATGAGCGTCGGGTCGGCGTCGACGCCGACCACCGTGTGGCCCCGGGCGTGGAGCTCGCCGCCGACCCGGCCGGTGCCGCAGCCGGCGTCGAGGATGCGGGCCCGGCGCGGCACCATGGCGTCGACCAGGCGGGCCTCACCCGCCAGGTCGGCGCCCTCGGCCGCGAGGCCCTGCATGCGGTCGACGTACCACGCCGAATGCCCCTCGCGCGTGTCTGTGATCCAGCGGGTGGCCCTGCCCACGCGCGCCACCATACGACCGGAGACCGACGAACTGGAACACGACGACGTTACGGACGCGCGCCGATGGCGTCACAGGGCGGAGCCGCCGGTCACGCGGCGACCAGGAGCGCGGCCGCCACGACCCCGGCCACGGCCCGCAGGTGGTTCCAGGCCGTCCACCGCCGCAGGTAGCCCGGCCACCCGCCGGCGTCCCGGTCGAGCGCCTCGTTCATCGGCACGTTGACCGCGGCGGTGACGCCGATGACGCCGGCGAGGTAGGCGAGCGCCCCGGCGGCCCGGAGCGCGGCGTTGCCCTGGTCGCCCGTGAACGGCGCGGTCACCGCCAGCACCGCGGCCACGAGCGCCGTCCCGCCGAACACCAGCCCGAACAGCGGGTTGAGGATGGCCGCGTTCATCGCCCGCATCGCCGCCACCGCCTCCCCGGCCGGGCGCCGCCCCAGGGCCGGCATGACGCTCACCGAGAAGGCCAGCATGATGCCGGCGACGAGCGCGCTGCCGATCGCAGCGGCGTCGGTGGCGACGGTCAGCACCGCGGGGAGGCTACTCAGGCGACCTCGGTCGCCGCGGCCGCGAACTGCGCGGCGTAGAGCCGGGCGTACGCGCCGCCCCGCGCCAGCAGGTCGTCGTGGTCGCCCTGCTCGACGATCCGCCCGTCCTCCATCACGAGGATGACGTCGGCGTCCCGGATGGTGGAGAGCCGGTGGGCGATGACGAAGCTGGTGCGCCGGGCCCGCAGCTTGGCCATCGCCCGCTGGATCAGCACCTCGGTGCGGGTGTCGACCGAGCTGGTCGCCTCGTCGAGGATGAGGATGACCGGGTCGGCGAGGAAGGCACGGGCGATGGTGATGAGCTGCTTCTCACCCGCGCTCAAGCTGGTGCCCTCGTCGTCGACGACGGTGTCGTAGCCGTCCGGGAGCGCCCGGACGAAGCGGTCGACGTAGGTGGCCCGCGCCGCGGCGAGGATCTCCTCCTCGGTGGCGTCGGGCCGGCCGTAGGCGATGTTGTCCCGGATGGTGCCGCCGAACAGCCAGGTGTCCTGCAGGACCATGCCGGTGAGCGCCCGCAGGTCGCGGCGGCGCATCGTGGCGATGTCGCGCCCGTCGATGGTGATGCGGCCGCCGTCGAGGTCGTAGAAGCGCATGAGGAGGTTGACCAGCGTCGTCTTGCCGGCGCCGGTCGGCCCGACGATGGCGACGGTCTGGCCGGGCTCGGCGACCAGGGAGAGACCGGTGATGAGCGGCCGCTCCGGGTCGTAGGAGAAGCTCACGTCCTCGAACGCCACCCGGCCCCGCGGCTGCTCGGCGAGCGGCGCGGCCTGGTCGTCGGCCGGCTCCTCCGGCGCGTCGAGCAGGTCGAAGACCCGCTCGGCCGAGGCGACACCGGACTGCATGACGTTGAACATCGAGGCGATCGAGGTGAGCGGCATCGTGAACTGCCGCGTGTACTGCAGGAACGCCTGCACGTCGCCGACGCTGATCGCCCCCGCGCTGGCCCGCAGGCCGCCGACCACCGCGATGACCACGTAGTTGAGGTTGCCCAGGAACATCATCGCCGGCTGGATGACGCCGGAGATGAACTGGGCGAAGAAGCTGGCCTCGTAGAGCTCGTCGTTGGTGCGCCGGAAGCGGTCCTCGACCTCGCGCTGGCGGCCGAAGGCCTTGACGATGGCGTGACCGGTGAAGGCCTCCTCGACCTGGGCGTTGAGGGCGCCGGTGTGGGTCCACTGGGCCAGGAACCGGCGGCGGCTCCGGGCGGCGATCGCCCGCACCGACCACAGCGACACGGGCACGGTCACGAGCGCGACCAGCGCGAGCACCGGCGAGATCGACACCATCATCGCCAGCACGGCGACGAGCGTCAGGGCCTGGGTGAGCAGCTGGGAGAGGGTCTGCTGGAGGCTCTGGGCGATGTTGTCGATGTCGTTGGACACCCGGCTCAGCAGGTCGCCCCGGGCGTGCTCGTCGATGTAGGAGAGCGGCAGCCGGTGCAGCTTGGCCTCGACGTCGCTGCGCAGCCGGTGCATGGTGCGCTGCACGACCCGGGCGACGAGGTAGGAGCTCGTGTAGCCGAAGGCCGACGCGGTCGCGAACAGGGCCATCGCCCCGAGCAGCACCGTGCGCAGCTCGTCGAAGTCGACGCCCTCGGGGCGGGAGAGGCCGCGCACGACGACGTCGGTCGCGTGGCCGAGGACCCGCGGGCCGGCGGCGTTGAGCGCCACGCCGACGACGGCGAGGACGATGGCGGTGACCAGCCCGACCCGGTCCCGGCGCAGCCGGCGCAGCAGGCGGCGGGCCGAGCCGCCGAAGTCGCGGGACCGCTCGACCGGCATGCCGGCCATCGCCGCCGGCCCGGGGCCGGGCCGCACGGTGTTGGCGTTGGCCACCGGCGGCCGGGGGAGGGGCGCGCCGTCGCCCTTGGCGTCGCGGGTGGGGGCGGTGCCGCTCACGCCGCCGCCCCCTGGCCGGCCTGCGACTCGACGATCTCCGCGTAGGTGGCGCAGGTCCGCAGCAGCTCCTCGTGCGTGCCCAGGCCGACCTGCCGGCCGCCCTCGAGCACGAGGATCTGGTCGGCGTGCCGGATGGTCGAGATCCGCTGGGCCACGATGACCACGGTCGACCCGGCGACGTGGGGCACGAGCGCGGCCCGCAGCCGGGCGTCGGTCGCCAGGTCGAGGGCGGAGAAGGAGTCGTCGAACAGGTAGATCTCGGGTCGCTTGACCAGGGCCCGGGCGATGGCGAGGCGCTGGCGCTGGCCACCGGAGACGTTGGCGCCGCCCTGGGCGATGGGGGCCTCGAGCCCGCCGGGCATGGCGGCGACGAAGTCGGCCGCCTGGGCCACCCGCAGCGCCTCCCACAGCTCCTCGTCGGTGGCGTCGGGCTTGCCGTAGCGGAGGTTGCTGGCGACGGTACCGGAGAACAGGTACGGCTTCTGGGGCACGAGCCCGATCCGGTCCCAGAGCAGGTCGGGCTGGAGCTCCCGGACGTCGACGCCGTCGACGAGGACGGCGCCCTCGGTGACGTCCATCAGCCGGGCGACGAGGTTGACCAGCGTCGTCTTGCCCGAGCCCGTGCTGCCCACGACCGCGAGGGTCTGGCCGGGGAGGGTCCGGAAGCTGATGCCCTCCAGCACCGGCTGCTCGGCACCCGGGTACCGGAAGGCGGCGTCCCGCACCTCGAGCGTGCCCCGCTCGGTCACCTCGGTGACCGGGCGCGCCGCCGCCCGCACCGACGGCTCGGTCCGGAGGACCTCGACGATGCGCTCGGCGCACACCGCGGCCCGCGGCGCCATGATGGCGACGAACATCCCCATCATCACGGCCATCAGGATCACCGTGAAGTAGGTGAGGAACGCGACCAGCGACCCGGCCGACATGTCGCCGGCGTCGACCCGGATGCCGCCGAACCACAGCACGCCGACGCTGGACGCGTTCACGATGAGCAGCATCGTCGGGAAGATGAGCGCCATCAGGCGACCCGCGGCGAGCGACACCGCGGTGAGGTCGTCGTTGACCCGCTCGAAGCGGGCGACCTCCTCGGGCTCGCGCACGAAGGCCCGCACGACCCGGATGCCGGTGATCTGCTCCCGCAGCACGTCGTTCGCGCCGTCGATGCGGTCCTGCATGCGCCGGAACAGCGGCACCATGCGCCGCACGACCGAGCCGATGCTGAGCGCGAGCGCCGGCAGGCTGACGAGGAACAGCCACGACAGGCCGACGTCCTGGCGCACGGCCAGCACGATCCCGCCGAGGAACATGACCGGGGCGGACACGGCCAGCGTGCAGGTCATGACGACGAGCATCTGCACCTGCTGGACGTCGTTGGTGATGCGGGTGATGAGCGACGGCGCCCCGAACAGGTTGACCTCGCGGGCGGAGAAGCTGGTCACCCGGTGGAACAGCTCGTTGCGCACGTCGCGGCCGAAGCCCATCGCCACCCGGGCCCCGCACCAGACGGCGGCGATCGCGAAGGCGACCTGGACGAAGGTGACCCCGAGCATGAGCGCGCCGGTCGTGCGGATGTAGCCGTCGTCGCCCGGCAGGATGCCGTGGTCGATGATGTCGGCGTTGAGGGTGGGCAGGTAGAGGGTCGACAGCGCCTGCACGGCCTGCAGCACGACGACGGCCGCGAGCAGGCCGCGGTACGGGCGCAGGTGGGACAGCAGCAGTCGGAGCAGCACGGGCGGTCGGTCGGTCGGTGCGGTGGTCGGCCAGACCCTACGGGACCTGGCGGGGGGCGCCCCAACGGGGTTCCGGGACGGGTTGCTTTCCCCGGCCGCGTGGCTATGGTCGGCCCCATGGCGACGACCAGCGATCTGCGCCGTGACCTGCAGGTCCCGGCGGCCGAGCGCCCCGCCTGCTGGTGGGCGCTGCTGGTCGGCGCCCCGCCGGGCGCCTGATCCCGGGCGTCGCCCGGCTCCTTCCCCCGTCCAGGTCAGTTCTGGCGTCGCCGGGCGGCGTCGCGCCACCCGGCAGACGCCAGAACGAGGGGGACGCCTTCCCTCCCTTCCTCCACCCGGCCCGCGCCGGCGCCAGGTCCGCCAGGCCGCCGGGCCACCCGGAACCCATCCGAGAGGTGACAACCGTCGTGACCGCCGACCTGCACGTCCGCCACACCCGGGGACCCGCCGCCGACCGGGTCTTCGAGCCGCTCGTGGCCATCCTCGTCATCGGCCACTGGACAGGTCGGATCCTGCTCGCGGACGCCCGCACGGTGCGCGAGGCGACCGGACCGGACCTGCCGGTCCGGCTGACGCCCACCCGGGACCGCCCTGCCGGCCGCCGCCCGGGCCCGGCCGCCGTCGACGAGATCGTCGACCGGCTCGTGGCCGCCGCGCGCGACGCGGTGCCGGCCAAGGTGCCGATCGTCCTCGCCGGCCACCCGCGCGCCGTCGACCGGGCCGCCGGCGACGAGCGGCTCCTCCCCCACCTGGTGGCCACCATCCCCGGCCACCACGAGCACACGGCGCCGGCCATCCTGCGCTCGCACGCCCTGCGGGTGCTGCGCCGGCGCGCCCGGACCGACCACGCGGTCGGGCGGGCCTAGGGGTTCGGGCGACGCCCGACGCGGGTACGCGGGTCACGCACGCGCGACCCGGGAGGGGCCATGCCCGACGACCGCACGTCCGAGGACCGCGACCGCGACCGCGAGCGAGCCGAGGAGATCTACGAGGAGGTCGCCGCCGAGGACCCCGACCCCACCACCCGACGGGAGGCGATCGAGGGCGAGCTCGAGGAGGAGGGCCTCTCCGAGGAGGGCGAGGACCTCGGCGAGCACATCGAGTGACGCCGACCCGTCCGGTCGCCGGCCGTGGTCGTCGCGGATGGACCTTCGACCCTGGGCAGAGGCCGCCGGCCGCGGTTACGGTGTCGGCAGCGCCGGCCGATCCCCAGCCCCGAGGCCGGTGAGGCGACCAGTGATCCCTCTCCCCGCACCCCAGCCCGGTGGACCGCCGGCGCGGCGCGCCCGGACGGGCCCACCCGCCCGCGGCGCCGCCGCCGGCGCGTCGGACCACACCGCCACGCACGCCGACCTGATCGAGACCTCCCGCCGGGCCGTGCGTGCCGCGGTGACCGCCGACCACGGCACCTTGCGACGGGAGCTCGCCCGCCTGCACGACGACCTGCGCGAGCACATCGCCGCCGAGCACGAGGTCATGGCCGCTCTGCCCGGCGCCGCGCCCGACCTCGTGCGCGACGCCGCGGACCGCCTGGTCGCGCTGGTCGCCGACCTGCTCACGGCGCTCGACGGCGACCACGGCGACGGCCGGCGGTCGTACATCGCCCCGACCGTCGAGATCGACCGCACGATCCTGCGCCAGACGCGGCTGGAGAGCGCGCTGCTCGCCCGGCGCTCGCTGGTGCGCGGCCACCCGGCCGGCCGGGCCCGCCGCCTGCCGCGCTAGCGGTGGACGGCGAGCGGCAGCCGGCGCGGCCCGCGCACCTGCCCGGGTGACCAGACGACGGCGTCGGGGTCGGCCAGCGAGAAGTCGGGGAAGCGGGCCAGCCAGGTCTCCAACGCCACCCGCAGCTCCATGCGGGCGAGGTGGGAGCCGAGGCACCGGTGGGGGCCGAGGCCGAAGGCCGCGTGCCGGTTCACCTCCCGGTCGATGACCACCCGGTCGGCGTCCTCGAACACCTCGGGGTCGCGGTTGGCCGCCGGGAACGAGAGCAGGACCCAGTCGTCGGCCCTCATCTCGCAGCCGTTCCAGGTCGTGTCCTCCTTCACCAGGCGGGCCATGGTGACGGGGGCGTAGGCCCGGAGCAGCTCCTCGATCGCCGTGGGCAGCAGCTCGGGCTCGGCCACGAGGCGTTCGCGGTCGGCCGGGGTCCGGGCCAGGTGCCACAGCGAGGCGCCGATGGCGCTCCAGGTGGTGTCGATCCCGGCCAGGAGGAGCAGCGCCATGGTGCCGACGACGTGGCGGGGCGTGAGCCGCTCGCCGTCCATCTCGGCCTCGAGCAGGTAGCTGGTCAGGTCGTCCCGGGGGTTGGTGACGTGGTCCTCGACCTGGGCCTCCAGGTAGGCGAACAGCGCCTGGACCTTCTCGAAGCGCTCCTCCAACGGGTCGTTCACGCCCTCCAGCACGTCGTGGACGAAGCCCCGGAACAGGTCGGCGTCCTCCTGCGGGAAGCCGAGCATGTCGGCGATGACCCGCACGGGGATGTGCTGGGCGAACTCGGCGGCACCGTCGACGACGTCCCGGCCCTCGAGCCGGTCGAGGAGCTCCTCGCAGAAGGCCCGGGTCCCCGGCTCCAGCTTGGCGATGGCCTGCGGCGAGAACGCCGGCAACAGGACCCGCCGGGCGCCGTGGTGGAACGGCGGGTCGGAGGAGATGGGCGGGGCGACCCCGACCGGGGCGATGTCCCGTGGCGGGCGGGTGTGGCCGACGACGACCGTCCGGGAGCTGAAGCGCTCGGTGTCGTAGGCGATGGCGGCGACGTCCTCGTGCCGGACCGGCATCCAGGCGCCGCCGTAGCGCTCGGTGCGGGCCACCGGGCAGCGGCGGCGCAGGTCCTCGATGATCGGGTACGGGTCGGCGACCCACTCGGCGCCGTGGTGGTCGAAGTCGGTGGCGTAGTCGGCGACCGGGCGCACGGCCTCGCTCATGCGTCCTCCTCGATGACGACGGCCTGCTCGGGGCAGTTGAGGGCGGCCCGCCGGGCCGCCTCCTCCTGGCCCGGGGCCACGACCCCGTCGCCGACGACCACGCCGTCGCCGACCTCGTCCGGCTCGAACAGCTCGGGGGCGAGGCTGTAGCAGCGGCCGTGGCCCTGGC
>DATGPY010000059.1:0-5725 GCA_035304465.1 Acidimicrobiales bacterium
CTTGCGCTCGCCCGCCCGGAAGGCGTCGACGAGCGAGCAGGCGTCCCCCAGCCACGGCGTGTCCGTCATGGACCGCCAGTCTGGCCGACGGGCGGTCGCCCCCGCACCTGGACGGGGCGCTCGACGGCCGGGCGGCGACCACGGAGGGTACGGCGCCGCTTGGCGGCCACCGCTCGGCGTGTGCCTACAGTCCCCGCCGATGGACGCGCGCACCTGGCTCGGCCTCGAGCCCACGCACAACCCCATGCGCTGGGTCCTCCCCGTCACCCCCGCGATCTCGACCCCCGGCCCCTTCCTGTTCGGCGGCTGCGCCCTCGGCGCCGCCATCGCCGCGCTCGAGGAGACGAGCGGCCGGCCGGTCATCTGGGCGACGGCCCAGTACCTCTCCTACGCCCACCCTCCGTCGGTGCTGGACATCGACGTCACCCTGGCCGTCGAGGGGCGCAGCATCACCCAGGGGCGGGTGGTCGGCCACGTGGCCGACCGGGAGATCCTCACGGTCAACGCCGCGCTCGGCCGCCGCGACCTCGACGAGGCCGGCGTGTGGGTCGAGCGGCCCGACGTGCCCCCGCCCGATGAGTGCCCCCGGCGGCCGCCCCGGCTGCCCGGCACCGAGTCGATCCAGAACCGCATCGACCTGCGCCTCGCCAACGCCCGCAACTGGGAGGAGCTCGAGGGGAACCCGATGCCCGGCGGGCGGTCGCAGCTGTGGGCCCGCATGCCCGACCTGCTCGACCTGTCGTCGGGGGCCAGCCTCGCCATCCTCGGCGACTACGTGCCCTTCGGCATCGGCCAGGCGCTCGGCCGCAACGGCGGCGGCAACAGCCTCGACAACACGCTGCGGGTCTACCGGCTGGTGCCGACCGAGTGGGTGCTGCTCGACATCCGCATCCACGCCGTCGCCAACGGCTTCGGCCACGGCGTCGTCCACCTGTGGGCGGAGGACGGCACGCTGCTGGCCACGGCCAGCCAGTCGACGATCGTGCGGCTGTTCCCCGCGGGCACCACGCTGGAGTCGCTGCGCGCCGCCCGCGACGGCCGCGGCGAGCGCGACTGACGGCCGGCCGGCACCCGGGCCGGGACGTGACCCGAGGTCAGGATCCGGTCCGCCCGGTGTGACAGCATCCGTCCATGCAGCGCTACGGCATGACCATCCCCTTCGACGGCGTCCCCCTGCACGAGCAGCGCGACTGGATCGTCGAGCTGGCCGACCTCGGCTACACCGACGTGTGGTCGTCGGAGGCCAACGGGGCGGACGCCTTCACGCCGCTGGCGCTCGCCGCGGCCTGGGCGCCGTCGCTGCGCCTGGGGACCGCCATCGTCCCCGCCTTCACCCGCGGGCCCGCCCTGCTGGCCCAGAGCGTGGGCACCCTGGCCCAGGCCGCCCCCGGGCGCCTGGCGCTGGGCGTCGGCACCTCGTCCAACGTGATCGTCGAGAACTGGAACGGCATCCCCTTCGAGAAGCCGTACCAGCGCACCCGGGACGTCGTGCGCTTCCTGCGGACCGCGCTCGCCGGTGAGAAGGTCACCGCCGACTACGAGACCTTCTCGGTGCGGGGCTTCAAGCTCGGGGTCAAGCCTCCCGAGCCCGTGCCGATCCTGGTCGCGGCGCTGCGGGAGGGGATGCTGCGGCTCGCCGGCCGGGAGGGCGACGGGGCGATCATCAACTGGCTGTCGGCCGACGACGTCGCCACCGTCGCACCGATCGTGAAGGACGCGGCCGGCGGCGAGGAGCGCGAGATCGTCGCCCGGATCTTCGTGGCGCCCACCGACGACGCCGAGGCCGTGCGCGGCATGGGTCGCTTCGCCGTCGCCGCCTACCTGAACGTGCCCGTCTACGCCGCCTTCCACGAGTGGCTGGGCCGGGGCGACCGGCTCGCCGAGATGTGGCGGCTGTGGAAGGAGGGCGACCGCAAGGGCGCCCTGGCCGCCATCCCCGACTCGGTCGTCGACGAGCTGATCGTCTGGGGCCCGCCCGAGGCCTGCCGGGAGCACCTGCAGCGCTACGTCGAGGCGGGCGTGACCACGCCGGTCATCGCGCTGATGCCGTTCGGCATCGACGCCCGCCAGGCCATGCGCGACCTGGCGCCCCGGTGACCCGGCCCCGGGGGGGCAGCCCCACCCGGGAGACGCAAGGGAGCCGCATGTCCCGCGCAAGCGGGGCTTCGTAGGTTCGCCCCATCGCCTCCCACCGATGTGCGTGCCGACGGCCGCGGGGGAATCCCCGATGTCCCAGTGGCGGTGGGCCACGTAGCGTGGTGCACATGCCCCCCAGACCGCCCCGGCGTCAGCGAGCATCGGCGTGATCACCCTCGACTTCCTCGCCGAGCTGGCGGCGTTCGCGTACCTGCTGGTGCTGGTCCTGGCGGCGTTCGACGTCGTCTTCCCGATCCTGCCGAGCGAGTCGGCGATCATCCTGGGCGGCGTGCTCGCGTTCCAGGGCCGCCTTCACCCGGTGCCGCTGCTGCTGTGCGGCGCGGTGGGCGCGATCGCCGGCGACCACCTCTCGTACTCGATCGGGCGCTGGACCCAGCGGGGCCGGCCGCAGCCCGCGCTCGGGCGCGACGGGCACGACCGCAGGAGGCTGTCGAAGGCCGAGCAGCTGCAGGTGTGGGCCGGCACCCAGCTCCAGCGCCGGGGCCCGTCACTGCTGGTGGTCGCCCGCTTCATCCCCGGTGGCCGGACCGCCAGCACCTTCATGGCCGGCCGCACCGCCTACCCGCTGCGCCGGTTCACGCCGGTGACCGCGTTCGCCGGCCTCCTGTGGGCCTCGTTCGCCACCATGCTCGGCTACATCGGCGGCGAGGCGTTCCACGACCAGACCCTCCTGGCCACGGGCCTCGGCATCCTCATCGCCGCCGGGTTCGCAGCGCTCGTCGAGCTGGTCATGTCCCGCATCGACGGGCGCAACGGCGGCGGCGCCACCGCCCCCGAGGAGGACGGGCCGACCACCGGCTCCGGCGACCTCGCCGCCTGAGCCGCCGATCCGGCCGGCCCTCCGCCGTGGGGCCCGCGGCCGGGTCGCCGCCTACAGTCGGCCCCATGGCAGCGGGCGCACTGGAGCTGTCCGACCGGATCTGGCGGGGCGAGGCCTCGGTCACCGAGCACCACCCGGTGAGCGGGCACCTCGGGCTCGACGAGGTGGCCCCCGGGACCGCGTTCGTCGCCAGCTTCGGCAACATCGGCGCCTTCGCCACCGACGGGCGCCTCGTCCTCGTCGACACCGGCACCCACGTGCTGGCCGCCGCCAACCACGCGGACATCCGGCGCTGGTGCGATCTGCCGCTCGAGGCGGTCGTCTACACGCACGGCCACGTCGACCACGTCATGGGCATCGGGCCGTTCGAGCACGAGGCGGCCGACGCCGGCCGCCCCGGTCCCCGCGTCGTCGCCCACGAGCTCGTGCCGGCCCGCTTCGACCGCTACAAGCTGACCGCCGGCTACAACGGCGTGATCAACGCCCGCCAGTTCGGCATGCCGGGCTTCCGGTGGCCGGTCGAGTACCGGTACCCGGACGAGACCTACCGGGAGCGGCTCGACCTCGAGGTGGGCGGCGAGCGGTTCGAGCTCCACCACGGCAAGGGCGAGACCGACGACCACACCTGGGTGTGGGTCCCGGGCCGCCGCACCCTGTGCTCGGGCGACCTGTTCATCTGGGCGACGCCCAACTGCGGCAACCCGCAGAAGGTGCAGCGCTACCCGCGGGAGTGGGCGGTGGCGCTGCGGGAGATGGCCGCGCTCGAGCCCGAGGTGCTGCTGCCCGGCCACGGGTGGCCGATCGTCGGCGCCGACCGGGTGCGCCGGGCGCTGACCGACACCGCCGACCTGCTCGACCACCTGGTGACCGAGACGCTGGCCCTCATGAACGAGGGTGCCCGGCTCGACGAGATCGTCCACACGGTGCGGGCGCCGGCCCACCTGCTGGACCGGCCCTACCTGCGGCCGGTCTACGACGAGCCCGAGTTCATCGTGCGGACGGTGTGGCGCCTCTACGGCGGCTGGTACGACGGCAACCCGGCGCACCTCAAGCCGGCGCCGGACGTCGCGCTCGCCCGGGAGCTGGCGGCGCTGGCCGGCGGCGCCGGGGCGCTGGCCGCGCGGGCGGAGTCGCTGGCCGCCGAGGGCGACCTGCGCCTCGCCGGGCACCTCGCCGAGCTGGCCGCCCAGGCCGCGCCCGACGACCCCGGCGTGCACCGGGTGCGCGCCGAGGTCTTCGGTCGCCGGGCCGCCGAGGAGCTCTCGACGATGGCCAGGGGCGTGTTCTCGTGGGCGGCCGAGGAGTCGCGGGCCCGCCTCGGCGAGCTGGAGGGCTGAGCCGGGCGCTCAGGTGCCGTCGGCCAGGCGGGCCGCCGCCCGCAGGTGGTCGGTCAGCTCGCCGAGCGAGGTGCGGGCGTTGAG
Organism: Acidimicrobiales bacterium; assembly: GCA_035304465.1. GTDB lineage: Bacteria > Actinomycetota > Acidimicrobiia > Acidimicrobiales > VFJN01 > ZC4RG19. The sequence continues at coordinate 4,399 of DATGPY010000059.1, forward strand.
GCCGCTGGTCGAGGGCATGACGTAGACGGGCACGCCCCCGAGCCCGCCCGGCTGGACGCCGGGTCGGGCCCGCCGGTCGGCCGCGGCCCGCCAGCCGGCCAGGCCGACGACGCACAGCGCCCCCGGCCGCAGCCAGCGGACGAGCCGCTCGATTCGGGCGAGGCCCGCCCGGTACTCGTCCGCTGTCAGCTCGGCGGCCGCCACGGTCGCCCGCTTGACGAGGTCGGTCATGCCGACGCCGTGGTCGCGCAGCGCCCGATCGGGCGAGCGGTCGACGGTCACGATCCCGGCCGCGAGCGCGGCCGGCCAGAAGCGGTTGCCCGGCCGGGCGAAGCCGACGCCGGCGTCCGCGGCGTAGAGGCTGGGGTTCAGGCCGCACACGAGCAGCCGCATGCCCGGCCCGACGGTGTCGGGGAGCGAGCGGGCCCGGCGGGCCCGGACGGCGAGCCGGGCGGTGCCCGGCGGGGACGGGGAGCGCCCGTCGCCCCCGAGGGCGGGCCGGCCGGCGGGCGGGGGCGCACCGGCCGGGGCGCGGTCCAGCACCTCGACCGTGAAGCCGGCCCCCACCAGCAGGTCCTCGAGCGCGCCCGGCCGCCACCGGGTGGCGCCGGGCGGTGCGGTGGCCCCGTTGTCCCCGTCCCGCCCGTCCTCGCCGTCCGCGGCGACGGCCAGCTCGAGGCGGCCGCCGACGGCGAGCGCCCGGTGCGCGCCGGCCAGCGCCATCGGCACGTCCTCCGGCCGCAGGTGCTCGAGGGCACCACCCAGCCGCAGCCCGCCGAGCGAACCCGGTCGCACCGGGAGCGCGCCCGGGTCGGCGACGAGGTCGACGGCGCCGGGGTCGGGGCGCCACCCCGGCGCACCGGCCGGGCCACGGTCGACGGCGACGGTCGGGCGGTCCATGGGCGAGGGGCACGCTAACGCGGCCGCCGCCCGGCCCGAGCGGCCGCCCGCCGGCCGCCGCCGTCAGGGGCTGTCGACCCGGCGACGGCGGCCGTACGGGGCGGCGGTCAGCGGCGGTGGCGTGGCCGGCCGACGTCGGGGCGGCGCCAGTCGCACACCCCGTCGGGGAAGATCTCCTCCAGCCGCGCCCGCTCCTCGTCGGTCGGCTGCCAGGGGCCGTAGACCCCGGTGCGGATGGCCCGGTCGACCGGCTGGAGCGAGCACTTCCAGATGCCGCCCGCGATCGGGCCGCCGGCCTGCTGCCGCGACGACGAGTGGATCGGGAAGTGCCGGGTGCAGGCGCCGGGCGGCCGGTCGTCGAGGATGCCGTCCCACACGCGCGGACCCGAGGCGATCAGGCTGCCGTCGGTCGCGAAGCACGAGTCGA
>DATGPY010000060.1:0-2337 GCA_035304465.1 Acidimicrobiales bacterium
ACGTGGACGCGGCGTACCCCGGCCGAGGCCGCCAGGTCACCGATCTTGGCGACGGGGTCGGCGGTGTCGGGCGCGGCGTCGGTCACAGGCGGTCCTCCCCATCCCCAGTGTCGGCGTCCCGGGTGCCGCAGCGGCCGCTGCAGCGGCGATCGGATCGGGTCATGCGAGCGTGCCGTCGGGACTCGGGTGCCGGATCGGCCGTATGCTACGGACTTCCGCGCCAGCGCACCAACGATCGGGGGAGGTGCGCGCCGACCGACGGAGACGCCCGTGCCGAGCAACGACGACAGCTCCGTGACCACCCTCGAGCGTGCCCTCGAGGGCGTCGAGGGGTGGTTCAGCCCCGACCAGGTGGCCCGGGTCTCGGCCCGCGCCGCCGCGGTCCCGCCCACCGGCCGCATCGTCGAGATCGGCAGCTTCCGAGGCCGGTCGATGGTGGCCATGGCCCTCTCGGCGCCGGAGGGCGCCGAGCTGGTGGCCATCGACCCCCACGCCGGCAACGACCGGGGCCCGCAGGAGATCGAGGGCTACGAGGAGGAGGCGGAGATCGACTCCAAGGTCTTCCTCGCCAACCTCGAGCGGGCCGGTGTGCGCGACCGGGTCACCTACGTGCGCAAGTTCAGCCACGAGGCGCTCGACGACGTCGAGGGGCCGATCGACCTGCTGCACATCGACGGCGCCCACCGCTACAAGCCGGCCAGCGACGACATCGTGCGGTGGGGCGCCAGGGTGGTCGACGGCGGGACGCTGCTGATCCACGACTCCTTCTCGTCGGTCGGGGTCACGCTCGCCATCGCCACCAAGCTGCTGCTCTCGCCGCACTGGCGGTACGTGGGGCGCAGCCGGTCGCTGGCCGAGTACCGGCGCGAGCCGGTCCGGGGCGCCGAGCGGCTGCGCAACGTCGGCCGCCAGCTGGCCCAGCTGCCCTGGTTCGCCCGCAACGTGCTGATCAAGGCGCTCATCGTCGCCAAGCTGCCGGGCGCCACCCGCCTGCTGGGCCACACCGGCGACACCTGGCCCTACTGACCGCCGGCGCGTCCGGAGGGGTCTCCCCGCCGGCGCGGGGCGGGCCCGTACGGCGCCCGTCGCCGCGTGAGGCCTACTGGCGCCCGGCGCCGTCCGCGACCTCGGGGGCCGGTGCGCCGCCCTCGGCCGGCCCGGGGCCGGCGCTGTCGCCCGCCCCGGTGCCGGTCGTGGCACCGTCACCGGTGGGGGGCCCGGCCGGCCGGGAGCCGTCGGGCGTGGTCGCCGTGACGCCACCCCCCGGGACCTGCACCCGGGCCCGTCGCACCGACCGCCGGCGCAGCACCCGGTCCCGCAGGCCCCACCAGGTCACGAGCGACATCGCCTCGCCGATGATGCGCCACGACATCTTCGACACGCCGCGGAAGCGGTCGTTGAAGGTGATCGGCACCTCGACGATGCGGGCGCCCAGCCGGTGGGCCCGGTACGACAGCTCGAGCTGGAAGCCGTAGCCGGTCGCCTTGGTGGCGCCGGTCTCGACCGCCCGGAGGATCTCGGCCCGGTAGGCGCGGAACCCGGCCGTGGCGTCGCGCACCCCCAGGCCGAGCACCGTGGAGGCGTAGAAGTTGCCGCCCCGGGACAGGACCTGGCGGATCAGCGGCCAGTTGGCGGTGGCGCCGCCGGGGACGTACCGGGAGCCGATGGCGACGTCCGCACCGTCGCGCACCTCGGCCAGCAGCGCGGGCAGGCGGTCGGGCGGGTGCGACAGGTCGGCGTCCATCTGGACGATGACGTCGTAGCCGTGCTCGAACGCGTGCTTGAAGCCGGCCCGGTAGGCGCCGCCGAGGCCCCCCTTGCCCGGCCGGTCGAGCACCTCGATGCGGCCGAGCCGCTTGGCCGCCTCCCGGGCGAGGTCCGCCGTCCCGTCCGGGCTCGCGTCGTCGACGACCAGGATGTCGGCCTCGGGCGCCGCGGCCCGGACCTGGCCGAGCACGTCCTCGATGTTCTCGGCCTCGAGGTAGGTCGGGATGATGACGAGCGTTCTCATGTCGGACCCCAGGCGTCGAGCGGTCGGCCAACCGTAGCCGGTGACCCGCCCGTCCGTCCTCGATCACCACCGAGCGCGGCGGCGCCCCGGCGGCGCCCTGCCGGGCGACGGGGCGCCGGCCGCGCCGGGGCGGTCATCCGCCGACCTCGCCGTCGTCGCAGCGCAGGTAGAGCTCGAAGATCGGCCGGCCCGGGCCGGCGGCGAAGGAGTTGTCGCCGTAGTCGTCGTACATGCAGAACAGCTCGTCGAGCACCCGGTTGGGCTCCTCCGAGCCGCGCTCCATCGACGAGTTCGGCTCGTGCCAGTTGTCGTACATCGTCGAGAGG
>DATGPY010000061.1:0-3175 GCA_035304465.1 Acidimicrobiales bacterium
CCCACGTAAGTAGCGTTCGGGCGGAAGTGTATCGCCGCTCGGACCTTGTGACCGTCCTCGGTGGCGCGCCACTCGAGGCGTCCCGGCACATTTCCTAGCACGTCCGCGGCGGAAAACGAACTTGCGCGCCCGACGACCACGAGATGCGCGCGTCCCGGCGTGACGCAGACGCGCTCCGTGCAACGCTGGGGAGACCGGCCCCGCGGCCTAGCATGCGCCCCGTGGCCGACCCGTGGTGGCGAAGCGCCGTCTTCTACCAGATCTACCCCCGCTCGTTCGCGACGAGCCGCAGCCGGCCGACCGGCGATCTGCGCGGCATCGAGCAGCACCTCGACCACCTGAGTTGGCTGGGCGTCGACGCGGTCTGGCTCTCCCCCTTCTACCCGTCGCCCCAGGCCGACTTCGGCTACGACGTCGCCGACCACTGCGACGTCGACCCCCTCTTCGGCGACCTCGACGACTTCGACCGCCTCCTCGCCGCGTGCCACGACCGCGGCCTGCGCCTGCTGGTGGACCTGGTGCCGAACCACACCTCCGACCAGCACCCGTGGTTCCTCGCCTCCCGCTCCAGCCGCGACGACCCCAGGCGCGACTGGTACATCTGGCGCGACGGCACGCCGGACACGCCGCCCAACAACTGGGTCGCCGCCTTCGCGCCCGTGCCCGCCTGGACCTGGGACGAGGCGACCGAGCAGTGGTACCTGCACCTGTTCCTGCCCCAGCAACCCGACCTCAACTGGGCCAACCCCGAGGTCGTCGAGGCGATGCACGGCGTCATGCGCTTCTGGCTCGACCGGGGCGTCGACGGGTTCCGCATCGACGTCGTCCACGGCATCGGGAAGGACCCCGACCTGCCGGACACGCCGGCCGAGCTGGTCGGCCTCCCCCAAGCGGTGCTGAACGACACGCCGCAGACGCACGAGCACATCCGGGGCATGCGCCGGCTCGCCGACGGCTACGACGGCGACCGGGTCCTGCTCGGCGAGGTCTACCTCCTGTCCACCGAGCGGGTGGCCACCTACTACGGCGACGGCGACGAGCTGCACCTGGCCTTCAACTTCCCGCCGCTGCACACCCCCTGGGACGCCGACCGCTGGCGCCGGCAGATCGAGGACACCCGCCGCCACATCGAGCCCCGTGGCTGGCCCACCTGGGTGCTGTCCAACCACGACCACGTGCGCCACCGCAGCCGCTACGGCAGCGAGGCCCGCGCCCGGGCGGCCACCTTCCTGCTGCTCGGGCTGCGGGGGTCGCCCGTGCTGTACGCCGGCGAGGAGCTCGGGCTCGAGGACGCCGAGGTGCCCGCCGGCCGGGTGGTCGACCCCGGCGGGCGCGACGGATGCCGGGCGCCCATCCCCTGGACCGGCGCGCCCGACCACGGCTGGGGCGTCACCGACCCGTGGCTCCCGTGGCCGCCCGACGCCGACGAGCGCAACGTCGAGGCCCAGGTGGCCGACCCCGCCTCGATCGCCCACCTCTACCGCCGCCTCATCGCCGCCCGGAAGGCGTCGCCGGCGCTGCAGCTCGGCGACCAGGAGGACCTCGACCTCGGCGGCGACCTCGTGGCCTGGCGCCGGCGCAGCCCGGCCGGCGACGACGACGACCGGGTCGTCGTCGTCAACATGGGCTCGGAGGCGGCCCGGGTCGACCTGTCCGGCACCGTGCTGGTGGCGAGCGACGGCCAGGGCGAGGGCGAGCCCTTCACCGGCAAGGTCGGCCCCGACAGCGCCGTCCTGCTCCGCCCGGCGCCCTGATCCGGCCGCCGCCGGCACGCACGCCGGTGCCGCCGGGCCCGTCAGGGCGCGGCGCCGTCGTCGCTGCCGTCGTGGTCGGGCGTCATCGGGCGGTGCGAGCGGGCCTCGATGACCAGCGAGCCCTCCCCGTCGAAGGCCAGCGCCGCCCGACCCTCGAGCAGCCGGCGCACCGGCTCGCCCGCCACCTCCGCCCGCCAGCCGGACAGCAGGCGGGAGCCGGGGTCGCCCCGCACCAGGCCCTCGATGTCGGCCCGGGTGGCGACGAGCGAGGTGTCGAGGGCGGCGTCCCGGGCGAGCTGGCTGACCCACGCCGAGGCCAGGGTCACCGCCGGGCGGAAGGTCGGGTCGACCCCGTCCCGCGGCGGCACGCGCAGCGCCTCCTCCGGGAGGGCCAGGCCCTCGCGCACGGCGGCCAGCAGCTCCTCGGCGGCGCCGCCCTTGAGGTGGCGGCGTTCGACACCCCGGACGCGGGCCAGCTGGCGCTCGTCCTCGGGCGGTCGCTCCGCGATCGCCACCACCGACAGGTCGGGCAGCACGTGCCGCACCGGCCGGTCGACCCGGCGCGCCCGCCGCTCCCGCCAGGCCGCCACCGCCTGGGCGACGCACCGGGCCCGCCCCTTCAGCCGGCGGGCCTCCTTGATGCGCCACCACGCCACCTCGGGGTCGGGGGGCTCGGCGTGGCGGCTGCGCAGCTGCTCGAACTCGTCCAGCGCCCACCCCAGCCGCCCGAGCTCCTCGAGCTCGGCGCGCAGCGAGTCCCACAACGGGTCGAGGTAGGCGACGTCGGTGGCCGCGTAGAGGCGGGCCTCCTCGCTGAGCGGCCGGCGGAGCCAGTCGGTGAGCCGGTCGGCCTTGGGCAGCGTCACGCCGAGGCGGCGCTGCAGCAGGACGCCCAGGCCGGGCGACCCGAGACCCACGAAGCCGGCCGCCACCTGGGTGTCGACCAGGCGGGCCGGGCCGGTGCCGCAGGCCCGCTCCAGGATCTCGAGGTCCTGGCTGGCGGCGTGCATGAGGCACGGGGCGTCGCTCTCGAGCAGCGTCCGCAGCGGGGTGACGTCGACCGCCAGCGCGTCGACGACGGCGACCTCGCCGCCGGCGGCCAGCTGCACCAGCGCCAGGTGCGCCCAGTACGTGCGCTCCCGGTGGAACTCGGTGTCGAGCGCGTACGACGGGCAGGTCGCCGCCCGCGCGATGAACTCCTCGAAGCTCCGCTGGTCGTCGATCCAGCGGTACGTCGGCCGGGCGGGCGTGCCTACGGCTCGCTCCCCCTGGCGACCTCGAAGCCGGCGTCGATCCACGCGTTCGTGCCCCCGGCCACGTTGACGGCGTCGACCCCCCGGGCGCGCATCACCTCGGCGGCGCGCCGGCTCCGGGCCCCGGCGGCGCAGATGACGTAGACCGGGCGGTCGGTGGGCAGGTCG
>DATGPY010000062.1:0-3957 GCA_035304465.1 Acidimicrobiales bacterium
GCCCCCGGACCGCGAGAGATTGTGAAGCGTTTCGCAATCTACGGACCGGAACCGTTCAGGGGCAAATCCACGGTCCGTGACCGCCGGCGGGGCAGATTAGCAACCCCGCGAGTCGGAGTTCCCAACCGAGAAACCGGCCGGGTCACCCGCGGCGACCTGCGGTTCGGGCTCGCTCGGCGGCGCCGCCGACCGGCGGCGGGCCTCCCACGCCGGCCCGAGCACCGTGTAGAGCAGCAGCCCCACGGCCGCCACGCCGAGCGGGACGAGCCCGAGCCCGTTGCCGGTGTAGACCGGCACGAGCACCGCCGCGGACAGCAGGCCCGTCCACCCCCACAGGATCAGCACGGCCCGCCGGTGCCCGTGACCGAGGCGCATGAGCCGGTGGTGCAGGTGGCCCTTGTCGGCGATGGTCAGCCCGGCCCGGTCGCGGGCGCGGCGCAGCAGCGCCCACGCCGTGTCGATGATCGGGACCCCGAGGATGACGAGCGGCAACAGCAGCGGGGCGAAGAAGAAGAACGTCTGCCCGCCGACCTCGGCGTCGGTGTTCCCGCCGATGGCGATCGTCGACGCGGCCATGAGCAGCCCGAGCGTCAACGCGCCGGCGTCGCCCATGAAGATCTTCGCCGGGTGGAAGTTCCAGGGCAGGTAGCCGAGGCAGGCGCCGAGCACGCAGGCGGCGATCAGGGCGCCGATGTTGTCGTCGGCGATGACCTCGCCGTCGTTGTCGAGGTGCTCGGCGAACAGCAGGATCGCCCCGGCGGCGATGCCGACCACGCCCGCGGCCAGGCCGTCGAGCCCGTCGATGAGGTTGACCGCCTGGGCCATGCCGACCACCCACAGCACGGTGATGAGCGGCACGAGGTCCGGCGGCAGGGCGACGAGGCCGACGAACGGCACCCGGAAGAACAGGATCGACACACCGGAGATGGCGAGCACGCTGCCGGCCAGGACCGAGCCGGCCGTCTTGGCCGGCGCCGACACCTCGCGCAGGTCGTCGACCTGCCCCACGACGTACATGGTCAGCGTCGACAGCACGACGCCGAGGGGCGGGGTGATGGTGCGGAACGCCGGCTGGAACTCGCCGGTCAGCCAGGCGACGCCGAAGCCGACCAGGAACCCGGCGACGATGCCGGCACCACCGAGGATCGGCGTCGGGCGGGTGTGGACGCGGCGGGCGTCGGGGTGGACCACCGCCCCGACCCGGAACGACAGCGCCCGCAGCAGGGGCATGGAGCAGAACGTGACGATGAACGCGGCACCCAGTGCGGCCAGGTAGCCGATCACGGCGCGGCCAGCCCTCCCGGAGCGGAGCGGTCGGCCGGGGCTAGGAACACCCCGACGCGGCCTCGATCTCGGCGATCTGGGCCACGCGGCGCTCGTGGCGTCCGCCGTCGAAGGGTGTGGTCAGGAACATGGTCATGATCTCGTCGGCCAGCTGGGGCGCCACGATGCGGGCACCGATGGCCAGGACGTTGGCGTCGTTGTGCGCCCGGGACATGCGGGCCGTGTAGAGGTCGTTGCACAGCGCGGCCCGCACGCCGCGGACCTTGTTGGCCACCATCTGCTCGCCCTGGCCCGAGCCGCCGAGCACGATGCCGCGCTCGACCTCGCCGGAGGCGACGGCCCGGGCGACGGCGGCGCAGATCGGCGGGTAGTCCACGGCCGCATCACTGTGGGTGCCCTTGTCGACCACCTCGTGGCCGAGGTCGCGGAGGGTCTTCGCGAGGTGCTGCTTCAGGTGGAAGCCGGCGTGATCGGAACCGATGGCGACGCGCACGTCATCTCCGTGTGTGACCGGTGGGATCGTTCACGTGCGGTTCGGGGCGGTGCGCGGCCCCGCGGAGCACGCGAGCCGGCTCAGCGTAGGCCGCGCTGCGGCGCGGCACCCCGACCAGCAGCTCGACCAGGCGCCGGAGCAGGCGTTCGAGCTCGTCGGCCGTCTCCTCGAACACGGCGCGCGGCCTGCCCACGGGATCGGCGATGTCGTCGAGCGGGTCGTCGCCCATCAGGTCCGCCGGGCGGCGGCCCGCCGCCAGCCGGCGCAGCCACGACCGCACCGACTCGCCGTGGAACCGGGGGCCCACCTCGTCGCCCCGCCGCACGATCTCCTTGAGCGTGAACGTGCGGTGCATGTCGGCCCCGTAGGTGGCGCACAGCTCGCGCACGTGCTGGCGCGTCATGCCGATGATCAGCGGCGTCGTCCGGGTCATCTCGGTGTCGACCGTGCGGCTCACGTGGCCGCTGATGTCGATGCGGCGGGCCGCCATCGTGGCGATGGCCTCGGGGGTCGCGGGAGCACCGCCGGGCAGGAGCCCGGCCGAGCCGACCTCGGCGCCGACGCCGGAGAGCGCGAGGATCCGGCGCAGCAGGCCCTCGGCCATGGGGGAGCGGCACTGGTTCGCGGTGCAGACCAGCAGGATGTCGATGAGCGGATTGTAGATGCACGCTCCGCGTTCCTACAGTCGCCTGACCTGCGTCCCCTGACCGTCCCTGGAGTGTCGATGGCGCTCGATCCCCGTACCCCCGTCCTGGTCGGCGCCGGCCAGTGGTCCAACCGCGTCGACCGTGGCGAGCCCCCCGTCGAGCCGGCCGGGATGATGGCCGAGGCCGCCCGCCGGGCCGCCGCCGACAGCGGCGCCGCCCGCGACCTGCTGGCCCGGGCCGACGCCGTGCGGGTCGTGTCGATCTTCACCCGCCGGTACCGCAACGCCGCCCGGCTGGTCGCCGAGCAGGTCGGCGCCCGCCCCCGGGACGAGGCGGTCTCCCCCGTCGGTGGCAACGAGCCCCAGGCCCTCGTCAACCAGGCCTGCCGCGACATCGCCGTGGGCGACGCGGACGTCGTCCTGATCTGCGGCGCCGAGGCCTGGCGCACCCGCTCGGCGGGTCGGGCCGACGAGCTCGGCTGGACCACCCAGGACGAGTCGGTGCCCGAGGCCCGGCTCACCGGCCCCGAGGTCGAGCTGAACCACCCCGCCGAGGTCGCCCGGCAGATCTACCTGCCGACGCAGATCTACCCGCTGTTCGAGCAGGCCCTCCGCCACCGGGCCGGCCGGTCGGTGGAGGACCACCTGGTGCAGGTGAGCGAGCTGTGGGCCCGGTTCTCGGAGGTGGCCGCCGGCAACCCGCACGCCTTGATCCGGGAGGTGTGGACCGCCGAGCGGATCCGCACGGCCTCCCCCGACAACCGCTGGGTCTGCTGGCCGTACACGAAGGTGATGAACGCCAACAACATGGTCGAGCAGGCCGCGGCGCTGATCCTCTGCTCCGCCGAGCAGGCGGAGGCCGCCGGCGTGCCCCGCGACCGCTGGGTCTTCCCGGTCGCCGGCACCGAGGCCCACGACACCTACGCCGTCTCCCACCGCCCCGACCTCGCCTCCTCCGGCGCCATCCGGCTGGCCGCACGCCGGCTGTTCGAGCTCGCCGGCCGCACGGTCGACGACGTCGCCCACGTCGACCTCTACTCGTGCTTCCCGTCGGCCGTGCAGATCGCGGCGGCCGAGATCGGCCTCGGCCTCGACCGCCGGCTCACGGTCACCGGCGGCCTGTCGTTCGCGGGCGGCCCCTGGAACAACTACGTGACCCACGCCATCGCCACGATGGCCGGCGTGCTGCGGGACGACCCCGGTGCCCTCGGCCTGGTCACCGCCAACGGCGGCTACGTCACGAAGCACGCCCTCGGCCTCTACTCGACCGAGCCGCCGGCCGGCGGGTTCCGGTGGGCCGACGTGCAGGACGAGGTCGACACCCTGCCCACCCGGGAGGTGTGCGAGGAGCTCGACGACACCGTCGAGGCCACCGTCGAGTCCTGGGTCGTGGAGCACGCCCGGGACGGGGCGCCCGAGCGCACCCTGGCCTCGTGCCTCCTGGCCGACGGCCGCCGGGTGTGGGCCACCAGCGACGACCCGACCACCGTGGCCGAGATGCGCTCGGGCGCCGAGCAGATCGGCCGGCGGGTCA
>DATGPY010000063.1:0-2337 GCA_035304465.1 Acidimicrobiales bacterium
ACAGCTTCAACGCCATCTTCGTCGAGGGCGCTGCGGTCGGCGACCTGATGTTCTACGGCCGGGGCGCCGGCGGCTCGCCCACCGCCAGCGCCGTCCTCGGCGACGTCATCGACGCCGCGCTCAACCGCACCCGGGGCAGCCACGCCACCGTCGGGACGCTGGGCAAGGCCCGCATCCGGCCCATCGACGAGGTCGAGTCGGCCTACTACATCAACATGGACGTGTTCGACCGCCCCGGCGTGCTGGCGGCGGTGGCCGGCGTGTTCGGCGCCCACGACGTGTCCATCCGCTCGATGGAGCAGGAGGGCCTCGGCGCCGAGGCCCGGCTGGTGTTCATCACCCACGTGGCCCGCGAGGCCGCGGTGCAGGCGACGCTGCGCGACCTTCACCAGCTCGACGCGGTCGACCGCATCACGTCCGTGCTGCGGGTCATCGGCGGGTAGGGCGGCCGTGAGGTACGTCTCGACGCGCGGCCGGGCGCCGGTGCTCGACTTCACCGACGTGCTGCTCACCGGCCTGGCTGCCGACGGGGGCCTCTACGTGCCCGAGGCGTGGCCGGCGCTGCCGGAGGGGTGGGACGAGCCCCGCCCCTACGCCGAGCTGGCCACCGAGGTGCTGTGGCCCTACGTCGAGGGCTCGGCGCTCGACCGGCCCGACCTGGCCCGCCTGGTCGAGGAGGCCTACGCGACCTTCGACCACCCCGACGTGTGCCCGCTGGTGGAGATCGAGCCCGGCCTGTGCGTCGTCGAGCTGTTCCACGGCCCGACGCTCGCCTTCAAGGACGTCGCGCTGCAGCTCGTCGGCCGGCTGTTCGACCACGAGCTTGCCCGGCGGGGCGAGCGGGCGACCATCGTCGTCGCCACCTCCGGCGACACCGGCTCGGCCGCCATCGCCGCCTGCGTCGGCCGGCCCAACCTGGACGTCGTCGTGCTGCACCCCGCCGGGCGGGTCTCGGACGTGCAGCGCCGGCAGATGACCACCGTCGACGCGCCGAACGTGCACAACGTGGCCGTCGAGGGGACCTTCGACGACTGCCAGGCCCTGCTGAAGGCGCTGTTCGCCGACGAGGAGCTGCGCCGGCGGGTCGGCCTGTCGGCCATGAACTCGATCAACTGGGCCCGGGTGGCCGCCCAGGTCGTCTACTACGTGCTGGCCGCGGCGGCCGCCGGGCCCTGCGAGGTCGCGGTGCCCACCGGCAACTTCGGCAACATCCTCGCCGGCTGGATCGCCCGCCGTAGCGGCGCCCCGATCGAGCGCCTGGTCATCGGGTCCAACAGCAACGACGTCCTCACGCGGTGGGCCCGCACCGGTGAGCTCGTGCGGTCCGAGGTCGTGCCGACGCTCAGCCCGAGCATGGACATCCAGGTGTCGTCCAACCACGAGCGGCTGCTGTTCGAGCTGCTCGGACGCGACCCCCGGGCGACCGCCGAGCTGATGGCCCGGTTCCGGGACGTCGGCTCGGTCGAGGCGCCCGTCGACCCGACCTTCGCCGCTGCCAGCCTCGACGACGACGCGACGCTCGAGGTGATCGCCGACCTCTACCGCCGCACGGGCTACCTGGCCGACCCCCACACGGCGGTCGGCATCGGCGCCGCCCGGGCCTGCCGGTCCGGTGGCGGGCGGGAGGACCTGCCGCTCGTGTGCATGGCGACCGCCCACCCGGCCAAGTTCCCCGACGCCGTCGAGCGGGCGACCGGCGTGCGCCCCGCGCTGCCGGAGCACCTGGCCGACCTCCACGACCGGCCGGAGCGCTACGAGGTGCTGCCCGCCGACCTGGACGCCGTGCGGGCCCACGTCCTCGCCTGCGTGGCGCGCTGAGCCGGCCCCCCGGACGGCGGCCCCCCGGGTGGCGGGGATCGCCCGGCGACCTGCGAGACTGTGGGCGTGAAGTACGTGATCTGCGTCCCGGACGGCTGCGCGGACGAGCCGCTCGACGCGCTGGGCGGGCGGACGCCGCTGGAGGCGGCGTCGATGCCGACGCTGTCCCGCCTGGCGGCACGGGGCGAGGTCGGCCGCGCCGCGGTGATCCCCCCGGGGATGCCGCCCGGCAGCGACGTGGGCAACATGTCGATCCTCGGCTACGACCCGGCCCGCCACCACACCGGCCGGGCGCCCATCGAGGCCGCGGCGCTGGGCCTGCACCTGCGCGACGACCAGGTCGCGTTCCGCTGCAACCTCGTGCAGATCGGCGACGACGGCACGATGGTCGACTTCGCCGGGGGCCACCCCAGCTCCGAGGACGCGGCCGAGGTCGTCCGGGCGCTGGACGAGGCGCTCGGGCGGGGCGCCGGGGGCGAGGTCGAGTTCCACCCCGGCGTGCAGTACCGCCACATCGTC
>DATGPY010000064.1:0-3696 GCA_035304465.1 Acidimicrobiales bacterium
GGCCTGCTCTACCTGCGCGAGGGCCGGTGGGGCGACGAGCAGGTCGTGCCCGAGGAGTGGGTGGAGGCGTCGCTGACACCCGCCCCGACCAGCGACGGCTACGGCTACCAGTGGTGGCTCGGCGGCATCGAGGGCCTGCCCGAGGACACCTTCTCGGCCCGGGGCCACGACGGGCAGTACATCGTCGTGGTCCCCAGCCTCGACCTCGTCGTCGTGCGCAACGGCACCTACGCCAAGGATCCCGGCGAGCCGGTGGCGGACCCGAACCTGTTCAGCCGCTACCCGCCCCAGGGGCTCGTGCCCGACAAGGGCACCCGCCCGCCGGACGACTGGGACAACGCCGAGTTCCTGCGCCCGATCGTCGAGTCGATCGAGGAGCCCTGACGGAGCCGCCGCGGCTCACGCGAAGGTCCGCGCCAGGTTGGCCAGCGCGGCCCGCCGGTAGCGCTCGTCGCCGGACCGGGCGCCGTAGGCCAGGTCCTCCAGCAGCGCGCACCGGGCGTAGAAGGCCACGCGATCGAGGTCCTCGTCACCGATCAGGCCGTCGTCGCTCCGCCGGACCGCCTCGGCCGCGGCCGGCCCCAGGTCGCGGTGGAGCCGGGCCAGGTCGACCGCCGGGTCGGCGAGCGCGGCGTCGCTCCAGTCGATGACGCCCGTGACCACCACCGCGGGCGGCTCACCGTCGACGAGCAGGTGCTCGGCCCCGAGGTCGTTGTGGCACAGCACCGCCACCGCCGGCGGCGGGGGCGGCCGGGCGTCGAGGAACGCCTCGACCCGCCGCCGGTCGGCCGTGGGCAGGTCGGGCGCCACGGCCTCGTAGGCCGCCTGCGCGTCGACCAGCCACTCGGCGGGCGGCGTGGCGTCCCGGGGTGCGACGGCTTCGACCCGCTCGACCGGGGTGGCGTGGAGGGCGCGCAGGAACCCGGCGAGCGGCGCCACCAGCGGGGCGGGATCGGCGAGCGGGCGGTCGAGCAGCGGGCGCCCCGGCAGCTTCCGCAGGACGAGCACGCCGGACGCGGGGTCGGCGATCACGACCTCGGGCACCGGCAGCGGCGAGACCCCGGCCACGACCTCCAGCAGCGCCGCCTCGCGGCGGACGGCCGCGGCGCGCTCGGCCGGGTCGCCGTCCCGGCGCCGGCGCACGACGAGCTCGCCGTCGACCTCGTGGGACTCGTGGTCGAGACCCCCTCCGAGGCGCGCGACCCGGCGCGCCCCGCGGCCCGGGAGCAGTCGCTCGACCAGCGTGCGCACCTCGTCGCCCATCGGGCCATCCTCGCACGCTCACCCGTCCCCACCGGTCTCCTCGTCGTCGGCCCAGCTGCCGAGCGACCCGGGCGTCACGAGCACCGGCTCCGGCTCCTCCACCGCCCGGCGGGCCGGCGCCACGTGCCGGGCCCGCTCCAGCAGCCCGCGCACGGCGCCGACGAGCGGTCGCACCAGCGCCGCGGGCGGCGGGAGCCCGTCGCGGAACGCCTCGGCGACGCGGCGGCGCTCGGGGACGAACACCGGCGTCGACGCCAGCACCGCGCCGGGTTCGGCGGCCCCCAGCAGCGCGGTCAGCGCCCCGGCCAGCTCGGCCCGCAGGCGCGGCGAGCGGGGCGCCCGGTTGACCACCGGGACGATGCGCTCCGGAGGGACGCCGAGCTCCAGCAGGTCGCGGACCACGCGCAGGTGGGCGTGCACGCCGGTGATCCCCGGGAGCCCGACGGCCAGCACGAGGTCGGCGGCGCCGAGGGACCGGCGGGCCAGCACGTTGCGGTCCTCGACGTCGACCGACCCGCACTCCCGCTCCCCCTCCACGTCCGCGTCGACGTCGGCCACCACGTAGCGGTAGGCGCGACGCAGCGAGTCCAGCGCGGCCGCGGTCGCCCGGGGCCGCAGCGCCGTCCAGTCGCGGTGCCGGCGCAGCCCCGCCAGCAGGTCGACGCCACGGTCGGACAGCGCGAAGCAGAGCTCCCGCACCTCCTCCGGTGCCAGCTCGCCGGCCCGGTGGGCCTCGACCAGCTCGAGCAGGCCGGGCACGACGTCGCCCACGTCGTGGAGCAGCGCCTGGTGGGCGTGCAGCGCGAGGTCGGCGAGCACGACGAGGCCGCGGTCGCGCGGGTCACCCGCCAGGCCAGCTGCCACGGCGGCGGCGAGCGTCGACCGGCCGGTGCCACCGGCGCCGGTGACCGCGACGAGCCGCCCGCGCCAGGCCGGGCCCACCGGCGCCGGCTCGGGGCCCGCCGGCGCCGGACGCGCCTCGCCTCGCGGGATCGGAGCCGCCACCGCCCGCAGCGCTGCCCGCAGGTCGTCCGGGCCGAAGTCCGCCGGGAGCACCGCGTGCACGCCGA
Source organism: Acidimicrobiales bacterium (assembly GCA_035304465.1). Lineage (GTDB taxonomy): Bacteria > Actinomycetota > Acidimicrobiia > Acidimicrobiales > VFJN01 > ZC4RG19. The sequence continues at coordinate 2,334 of DATGPY010000064.1, forward strand.
GCTCCGGCCACGGCCGACGGGTGCGGCCGTCGTCGACAGCCACGACCGCGCACCCCTGCGCGGCGGCGACCTCGACGAGGTCCCGGTCGAGCGCGGCCAGGCCCCCGTCGACGAGCAGGGCCGAGAACGGCCGGCCGGACCGCAGGCGGGTGCGGGCCTCCTCGGCGGACACGACCTTGACGAAGTCGGCGGGCACCACCGCCGTGGTGGCCCAGCGGGCGACCTCGCCGAACCACCGGGCCCGTACGCCGGCGAGCCCGAGCAGCACGTAGCGGTCGTTGGCCACTCATCCGCCCCCGGAACCCAGGTGCGTCGTCCGCACGAGCGTCACCTCGCCGGCCCTCGCCGCGTGGACGATCGGGACCGGGTCGGTCCCCGGCACCAGCGCGAGGGTCACGGTGAGGACGCCGCCGTCCCCGAAGCCGCCGCCCTCGGTGACCGCCACGACCGGGACCCGCTCGGCGACGAGGTGCGTCCGGTCCTGGTGGGTGGCGTAGACGTCGACCGTGTCCCCGCCGGCCAGGCGGCCGTCGACGGCCAGGGCCCGGTCGAGCGAGATCGACACCTCGGCGGCCCGGCCGCCCGGGCCCTGGTCGCTGAGCGCCCCGGCCTGCAGCAGCTCCCCCTCGCCGACCGGCGCCAGCGCGACCCGGCCGTCGACATCGGCCGCCGAGGAGAAGGCGCCGCTCGCCACCTCCGGCGGCAGCTCGACCGGCACGAGGCGAACGTCCGCGGCGGTCACCGCCTGGCCGGGCTCGAGGTCGCGGGCGGCGACGGCGTACACGGTGTCGGGCACGCCCGACGCCTGGCGCCAGGCGACGAAGGTGCCGGCGCCCGCCAGCGCGACGAGCAGGCCGCCGAGGACCGCCCGCCCGCCCGGTAGCCCCGGTGAGCGGACGACGACCCGCCGGCGGGGCGGCGGGGGCGCGTCGGTGGGCGTGGCCGTCGGCGGGCGCGTCGTGGTCACCATCGGTCCCCTGTCACCTCTCCCCCGCGTGTCCCGGATGTCTCCCCGCCGGCCGCCCGGCGGTCGGCCACCCGCCCGGGCTGCTCGACCGCCCTCTGGACCGGCGTGGCCGGTTCGACACGATACGTGCCGGCCACGGTGCAGCCAGGAGTTGACCGAAAAGTGCCCAAACAGCACACGAGTTGGTAATGTGGCCGCGTGAACACAGACGAGACCGAGTGGCTCTCGACCCAGGAAGCGGCACGTCGGCTCGGTATCACGCCCCGGACGCTCTACCGGTTCATCGACCACGGCGAGCTCCCCGCCTACCGCTTCGGCCGGGTCATCCGGCTGCGCAGCCACGAGGTCGACGAGTTCATCAACCGGTCGCGCATCCAGCCCGGCGAGCTCGAGCAC